>DATLYW010000044.1 GCA_035574315.1 Candidatus Zixiibacteriota bacterium | reverse complement strand
CGCCGCCGCCATGGCGCGCTCGAAGCGCGAGATCCCTCATTACTATCTGTCCACGACCATCGACATGCACCGGGCGCTGGAATGGCTCGCCGGGGAGAACGCCCGGCGTCCGGTCACCAGGCGGCTGCTCCATTCCGCGCTGCTGATCCGGGCGGTCGGGCTGGCGCTGCGCGAGACCCCGGAGCTCAACGGTTTCTGGATCGACGGCGGTTTCAAGCCGGGAGAAGGCATTCACGTGGGTGTTGCGGTCTCGTTGCGGCAGGGTGGACTGGTCAATCCGGCCATTCACGACGCCGACAAGAAAGGGCTCGACGAGTTGATGGAAAACCTCCTGGACCTGGTCAACCGGGCGCGCACGGGGCATCTCCGCAGCTCCGAGCTGGCCGCCGGCACCATCACGGTCACGAGCCTGGGCGAGCAGGGAGTGGAGAGCGTCTTCGGCGTGATCTACCCGCCGCAGGTGGCGCTGGTCGGCTTCGGAAAGATCGTGGAACAGCCACGGGCCGTGGGCGGATTGCTCGGCATCAGACCGACGCTTACCGCCTCTCTCTCGGCGGATCACCGCGCGAGCGACGGACACCGAGGCGGACGTTTCTTGATCGCCGTCGACCGCTTGCTGCAGGAGCCCGAAAAACTATGAAGAGCGTGAGCGAAGCGGAAGTGAGGGAAACGGTGCTCAGGGTGCTGGGGAACGTGGCCCCCGAAGCGGACGCGTCATCGATCGATCCCGAAGCCGATTTGCGCGACCAGATCGATCTCGACTCGGTCGATTTCCTGAACTTCGTGATCGGTTTGCACCGGGAGCTCGGCGTCGACATTCCCGACGCCGACGTTCCCAAGCTGAGAACGCTGCGCGGATGCGTCGCCTATTTGATGGCGCGCGCCCGCGACGCCGTATCCGCCGGCTAGGGCGGAAGGAACCGCAATGGATCGCGCGCGGCTGAGAAGCCGGCGCGAAGGAGGGTCCGATGTACACGAGGCTGCTGATTCCTCTCGACGAATCGACGCTCGCCGAGCAGGCGCTGCCCTACGGCCGGACGCTGGCCGAAACGCTGGCGCTGCCGGTCGAGCTCGTCGAGGCCGTCGACCCGGAAGCCTACTCGGCGATGCTCGATCCGGGTCAGGGCCGGTATCTCGATACCCTCGTGGCCGACGGCATCGAGCGCGGCCGGCGCTACCTCGAACGGATCGCGTCGTCGTTCGCCGGCACCCGGGTGAGCTGCTGGGCGGGTGTGGGGAAACCCGAAGAGACCGTGATTGGCAGAGCCGCCGCGGACAGGGGCACGCTGATCGTCATGGCTACGCACGGCCGCTCGGGCATCCAGCGCTGGCTCCTGGGCAGCGTCGCCGAAAAGGTGGTGCACGGGGCGGCGAACCACGTTCTTCTGATTCGGGCCTCCGAGCGGCCGCCGCCGGCGGAGCGCGCCGTGCTCGAAAGCGTGATCGTGCCGCTCGACGGCTCGCCGGTGGCGGAACAGGCGCTGCCCAGCGTCGTCGAGCTGGCCCGGCGGATGAATCTCAAGGTGATTCTGCTGCGGGCCTATGCGCCGCCGCCCGCCGCCACCGCCGACGAGCACGGGAGCTACTTCGAGAAGCTGATCGCCCAGATCGAGGAAGAGGCGCGGCGCTATCTCTCGGCGCAGGCGGAGGCGCTGGAGGCGAAGGGCCTGCGCGACGTCGCCGTGGCGGTGGAGCTGGGCTACGGCGCGGAGGAGATCATCACGCTGGCGCGAAAAACGCCGAACAACCTGATCGCCATGTGCACGCACGGGCGATCGGGAGTCGGGCGCTGGCTTCTGGGAAGCGTCACCGAGAGGGTGGTGCGCCACTCGGGGGATCCGGTCCTGGTGATCCGCGCCCAAGGTTGACGGGGGCTCGATCCCGACAAGGCAAAGGCCGCGGCGCAGGCGGCCGGCGGGATGGGCTTGTGCCGCCGAGGGAGACGATGACGAAAAGCAGAGGCGCCGCTCCGCCGCGGGGTGCGCGCACGGACCCGCGCGTCGACGCCGCGATCGCAGAGCACGGCCGAAGCCCGGAAGCGATCCTGGCGATCCTGCGGGAGATCCAGGCACGCAATTGCGGTTACCTGGACGCCGGACTTCTCGGCGCGACGGCCGATGCGGTTGGGACGAGCGACGCGCGCGTTTATAGCGTGGCCTCGTTCTATTCCCGGCTGTCGGTTCGCCGGCGAAGGCCCAGGCAGTTCTGGCTTTGCGACGGTCCGATCTGCCGCCTGAAGGGAGCGGCGGCCGTGCACGCGGCCGCCGCGGCGATTTGCGGCGAGGAGTGGAGCGTGGAGCGCGCAAGCTGCCTGGGTCTCTGCGACCGTGCCCCGGCCGCGCTGCTCGGCCTCGAGCCTTGCGGCCCCGTGGCGGCGGGGGATGTCGCCTCCGTTCTCGCGGGCCGGCGCGGCGATATGCCGGACTACGGCGAGGCGCGCGCGGGCGAAACGCGCGTGGCGCTGGCCCGGCTCGGACGAATCGATCCCGACTCGATCGAAAGCGCCCTGGGCGCCGGGGCCTATCGGGCCCTCGGCGCCGCTCTGCGGTCGCCCTCGGCTGCGGTGCTGGATGCCGTCGAGCGCGCCGGACTGCGCGGCTGCGGCGGCGCGGGTTTTCCGGCCGGGCGCAAATGGCGTATGGTGCGCGACGCTCGAGGGCTGCGGAAATACGTCGTCTGCAACGCCGACGAGTCGGAGCCCGGCGCTTTCAAGGATCGCGTGTTGATGGACGGCGATCCGCACCTCCTCCTCGAGGGCATGGCGCTCGCGGCCTACGCCGTCGGCGCCGGCCACGGCATGATCTACATCCGCGGCGAATACGATTGGATCGCAGAGCGCCTCGAGCGCGCGGTCGCCCAGGCGGAAGAAACGGGCTGGCTCGGGGACGATATCCGGGGAAGCGGGTTTTCGTTCCGGGTTCAAGTGCATCGCGGCGCAGGCGCCTACGTCTGCGGCGAGGAGAGCGCGCTCTTGAGCTCGCTCGAGGGCGGGCGCGGCGAGCCTCGGGTCCGGCCGCCGTATCCCACGACGCGCGGCTATCGCGGGCAACCGACCGTGGTGAACAACGTCGAGACGCTGTGCCAGGTGCCCGCGATCGTCGAGCACGGCCCGCAGTGGTTTCGCTCGCGCGGGACGCCGGGCAGCCCCGGCACGAAGATCTTCGCGCTCACCGGCTGCATTGACCGGCCGGGAGTGTTCGAGGCGCCGCTCGGGATTACGCTGCGCCGGATCGTCGAAGAATTCAGCGGCGGTCTTACCGCAGGGTCGAGCTTCAAAGCCGCGCTCACGGGAGGCGCGGCGGGAAGCTTCGTTCCCGCCTCGCTCATGGACGTGCCGATCGACTTCGACTCGGGGAAGAACGGGGTGATGCTCGGCTGCGGCCCGATCGTCGTCCTGGACGAGTCGGTGTCGATTCCCGACTTTCTCGCCTCGCTGCTCGGCTTTTTCGAAAAGGAGTCCTGCGGCAAATGCACGCCTTGCCGCGAGGGCACGCGCGAGGCCCGCCGTCTGAGCGAGCGGCTCGCCCGAGGCGGCGCTGCGCCGGGCGCGATCGGAGAGCTGGAGCGGCTGGCGCGGCAGATGCACCTCACCTCGCTTTGCGGGCTGGGCCAGTCGGTGGCCCTGCCCGTAGAGAGCGCCGTTCGATACTTCGCCGCGGAGTTTCACGGTGGCTGACGATCAGAAGGGCAGTCCGGCGACGATTCGTTTGACGGTCGACGGGCGTCCCGTGACGGCCCGGGAGGGAGACAGCGTCCTCGAAGCGGCGCGTGCGGCGGGCGTGATCGTTCCTACGCTCTGCTGGCATCCCGATCTCTCCGTCGACGGCTCGTGCCGCCTCTGCGTCGTCGAGATCGAGGGTATGCGCCTTCCCGCGACCGCCTGCTCGACGCCGGCAAGCGAGGGGATGATCGTGCGCACCGAGACGCCCGCGCTCGCCGAATCGCGCCGTTTCGTCCTCGGGATGCTGCTCACCCACTATGCCGACGCCGGCTACGCCGCGGGCGATCGCGACGAGACCGAGTTCACGCACTGGCTGCGCCGCTACGGCGTCCGCATCCCCGGCGCCGCCCCGCCGATCCTGCGCGATCGCCCGAACAGCGACCCCAACCCGTTCGTGTGGGTGGACTGGAACAAGTGCATTCTCTGCACGCGCTGCGTCCGCGCCTGCGCCGAGATCCAGGGCCGCTTCGTCTGGAGCGTGGGCTACCGCGGCGCCGAGGCCCGGATCATCGCCGGTCTGGACACCACGATGCTCGAAGCCCGCTGCGAGTCGTGCGGCGCCTGCGCGGCCTACTGCCCGACCGGAGCGCTCGACGACAAGCCGTCGGTGGGCCTCGGCAGGCCCGAGAAAACGGTCGGCACGACGTGCGGCTACTGCGGCGTGGGCTGCAGCGTTGATCTCGACGTGAAGGACAACCGGATCGTCCGGGCAAGGTCGAGTCGCGCCGCGGCGGTCAACGGCATGCACCTGTGCGTGAAGGGGCGGTACGGCTACGATTACGTGCACCATCCGGAGCGGCTCGCGCGCCCGCGCGTGCGCCGCTATCTGCTCGAAGGCGGAACGAAGCGCAGCGCCGCGGGAGGGGCGCTCGAGTGGGTGGAAACGGACTGGAGGACGGCGCTCGGGCTCGTCGCCGAGAAGCTCGTCGCCGTCAGACGCGAATCGGGCCCCCAGGCGACCGGGTTCCTGGCGTCGGCGAAGTGCACGAACGAGGAGAACTATCTCGTGCAGAAGCTCGCGCGCCAGGCGGCGGGGACGAACAACGTCGACCACTGCGCGCGTCTGTGCCACTCCTCGACCGTCGCCGGCCTGGCGGCGGCGTTCGGCTCGGGCGCGATGAGCAACTCGATGGACGACGTCGCGCGCGAAGCGCGCGCACTGCTGATCATCGGCTCCAACACGACCGAGCAGCATCCGGTGTTCGCCAGCCGGATCCGCCAGGCCGTCCTGCGCCGGGGCGTGAAGCTGGTGGTGGCCGATCCGCGCAGGATCGACATCGCGGAGCTCGCGGCGCTGCACCTGCGGCAAAGGCCTGGAACGGACGTCGCGCTCCTGAACGGCATCATGCGGATCGTCCTGGAGAACGGCTGGCACGATCACCGCTTCGTCGAAGAGCGCTGCGAGAATTTCGCGGAGTTCCGGGCGACGATCGAGAAGTACCGGCCGGAGCTGGCCTCCGAGATCACCGGCGTTTCCCGGGAAGACCTTTACCGCGCGGCGGAAATCCTGGCGCGCAACAGGCCGATGGCGGTGATCTGGGGTATGGGCATCACGCAGCACACGACCGGCGTCCTGAACGTCCTCAGCCTGGCGAATTTGCAGATGCTGCTGGGGAACATGGGGGTGGCCGGCGGCGGCGTCAATCCGCTTCGAGGCCAGAACAACGTCCAGGGCGCCTGCGACATGGGCGCTCTGCCCAACCTCTTTCCGGGCTACCAGCCCGTGACCGACGCCGGCCCTCTCGGGAAGTTCGGCGCCGCGTGGGCTCTGGACGACGGGCGCGCGCTCGACGCCAGGCCCGGGCTCACGGTGACGGAAATGGTGGAAGCGTACGGCGCGGGAACGCTCCGGTTCCTCTACGTCCTGGGCGAGGACCTGGCGATGACCGAGCCGGATATCGCGCATGCGCGCCGCTCTCTGGCCTCGGGCGAATTCCTCGCGCTCCAGGAGATCTTCCCATCGGAGACCGCGGCGTTCGCCGACGTCCTGCTCCCCGGGGTATCGTTCGCCGAGAAGAAGGGGACCTTCACCAACACCGAGCGGCGCGTCCAAATGGTGCGCCCGGCGGTCGATCCTCCGGGCGAGGCCCGCCAGGATTGGGAGATCGTGGCCGGGCTGGCCCGCCTGGTTCTGGAAATCGAAGGGCGGCGACCCGCCGGGCCGCGCGCGGGCTGGGGCTATCGCGACACCGCCGAGATCATGGACGAGATCGCGGCGCTCACGCCCTCGTATTCGGGCGTGAGCCACTCCCGTCTGGAGCGCGGCGAGAGCCTTCAGTGGCCGGTTCGGGATCGCGATCATCCGGGCACGCCGATCCTGCACGTCGGCCAGTTCGCCCGCGGCCGCGGGAGATTCCATGCGGTCGATCATCTGCCGCCGGCGGAGCTTCCCGACAAGGACTACCCGTTCGTCTTGACCACCGGGCGGGTGCTCTACCACTGGCACGGAGGAGAGCTCAGCCGCCGGGCGAAGGGGCTCCTGGAAGTCTATCCAGAAAGCCTTGTGGAGATCAGCGCCGAAGACGCCGCCAGGATCGGCTTGAACGGCGATCGGTTGCTGCGACTCAGGTCGCGCCGCGGCGAAGTCCTCGCCCGGCCCATCGTCACGGACCGGGTCGCGCCGGGGATCCTCTTCGGCAACTTTCACTTTCCCGGCGAGCACAACATCAACAACCTGACGATCCGCGCCCTCGATCCGGTAGCGAAGATTCCCGAGTACAAGGTCTGCGCGGTCGCGATCGAAG
This sequence comes from Candidatus Zixiibacteriota bacterium, assembly GCA_035574315.1. Taxonomy (NCBI): domain Bacteria; kingdom Pseudomonadati; phylum Candidatus Zixiibacteriota; species Candidatus Zixiibacteriota bacterium. The sequence goes on along the minus strand of DATLYW010000044.1, from coordinate 29,079 downwards.
CAGCGGATTGAAGCGCGCCGCCCCATTCTCGGGGAACGGGCGATCCCGGGCGCCTCAGCGGCGGTATCCCGCCGCACGGCGCACTCGCGTCTCGGCGAGCTCGACCGCCGCTTCCCGGGGTAGCCGTCCTTCCTTGCGCGCGCGGGCGAGCACTTCGGCCGTGTTCGCGCGGATCTTTTCGTCGATCGTCTGAAACGCCTGGCTCTGCGTCCCGCCGTGGTACTCGACCGCGGCGCAGATCACTCCTCCGGCGTTGGCGATGAAGTCCGGAATCACCAGGACGCCTTTCTCGTGGAGGACCCGTTCGGCTTCGAGCGTGAAGGGGATATTGGCTCCCTGCGGAACCAGCCGGGTCCTGAGCCGGTGGACGTTGTCCCTGTGCACCACGTCGGGGCGCGCGGCGGGGATCCAGATCTCGCACTCGACGTCGATGATCCGGTCCGGGGGAAGCCGCTCGCCGTCCGGATAATCGGCGACGCTCATGCCGGACTCCTTGAGCGCGATCAACCGGCCCACGTCGATGCCGCGCGGGTTGACGATCGCACCGCGGGAGTCGCAGGCGCCGACGAGCACGGCGCCTTTCTCGGCGAGAAAGCGCGCGGCGTGCTTCCCGACCGAGCCGAAGCCCTGGATCGCCATCCTGGCCCCTTTGAGCGCGAAGTCGCAGTACGGGAGCGCCGTCTCCACGCTAGCCGCGAGCCCCCATCCCGTGGCGCCGATCTCGTCGAGCGGGATCCCGCCGATCTCCGGCGGCAGGCCGACGGCGCGGCCGATCTCGTCGTGGATCCACGCCATACAGCGCTCGTCGGTACCCATGTCCGGTCCGGGGATGTATTCGGCGAGATCCAGGATGGCGCGCGCGAAGGCGCGGATCAGTTCTTCCTTGCCCTCGGGCGCCATCTTCGGGTCGCCGAAGAGGACCGTCTTGCCGCCGCCGTGCGGCAGGCCCGCAGCCGAGTTCTTGAGAGTCATGGCGCGCGCAAGCCGGAAGGCTTCCTCGGCGCTCACGTCGGGCGCCATGCGGATCCCTCCGATCGAAGGGCCGCGGGCCACGTTGTCGACCACGACCACCGCCTTGAGGCCCCGTTTGGGATCGTAGACGTGCACGACCTTGATCGGGCCGAGCTCGTCGGCGAAATCGAAAATGTCTTTCATGGCGTCTCTCCCGGCGCGCGCCCGCCTCCGGGGCGCGCGGCTTTCCAGTATTCGTCGACCGCGCCCTGGATGAGCGCGATCGCTGCGTCATCCCGTTTCGGCTCGAAGAGATGGCGGAACCTGCCCTGGAGCGACAGATATTGCTCGACGGGTTTGAACCGGCGCGGCACGAAAGTGTGGGAGACCTCTCCGTGAACCGCTTCCTTGAGCGGCCAGATGCCGGTTTCCACCGCGAGACGGGCGAGCTCGACCGCCCATTCGGAATCCACGTCCCAGCCCGGAGGGCAGGGGGCGAGCGCGATGAAAAGCTTGGGGCCGGCGAACTTGGAAGCGCGGAAAACTTTTTCCGCCAGGTCCAGGGGATAGGCGGCGGAGAGCGTGGCGACATAAGGCGGCTTCTGGGCCCGCCAGATCTCGAAGAGGTCGCGGCGAGGCGCGGGATTGCCGCGCGGCGACAAAGGCGCGATCGGGCAGGTGGCCGTGCGCGAGCCGTAGGGCGTGCTCGCGGAGGTTTGAAACCCCGTGTTGCCGTACGCCTCGTTGTCGTAGCACAGATAGTAAAAGTCCAGGCCGCGATGGATCGCCGCCATCGTCGATTGCAGGCCGATATCCTGAGCCGCTCCGTCGCCCGTGAGCACTACCACCTTGCGGTCGCCCGCGCCGAGCTTTCCCTTCTCCGCGAGAATGTCGAGCGCGTCGCGCACGCCCTGCGCTCCCGCCGGCGCGGACGCCATGGCGGTATAGATCCACGAAGAGCGCAGGGGAGTGAAGGGATAGGTGGCGAGCAGGGTGCAACAGCCCGCCGCGTTGACGAAGACGGCGTTCCCGCCGAGCGCCTTGTGAAAGAGCCTCAGGGCGAGCAGGCCGCCGCAGCCGGCGCAGAGCGGCCCGCCGGGGCCGAGGGGCTCCTCGCGCGGCAGGGTCCTCAGGCTCTTGTAGCGCTCGCGCTTCACGTCGTCGCTCCCCCGGCGATCGCGAGAAGGCGTTCGATCTCGCGCGCTTCCTCTTCGGTGAAAAGCCAGCACGCGCGCGCGGTGTCCGCGGGCGGATTTTCGAGCCGCTCGAGCATCGCGTCGAATTCGCCGGGCCGGAAACGCCGCCCGCCGAGCCCGCCGATGAACGAGAGCAGCACGGGCGGCCGGTCGGCGAGGCCGTAGAGGGCGCTGGAAATCTCGCTGAACAGGACGCCGCCCTTGCCGACCGAGATGTTCTGGTCCACCACGGCCACCCCTTTGCGTCCCGCGAGAAGGCGCCGGAGCTCTGCGTGCGGGAAGGGGCGGAGCATGCGCAGGCGCACGAGGCCCACCTTTTTCCCTTCGCTTCGCAGGCGCCGCACTTCCGCCTTTCCCATCGCGGCGAACGAGTTGGTCATCACGATCGCATAGTCGGCGTCGTCGAGCATGAACGGCTCCACGGCGGCGTGGCTGCGGCCGAAGCGGCTCGCGAACTCGGCCGCGATCTCCGGGTAGAGCTGCAGGGCGGCTTCGGCCGCGAGGTGCATCTGGTGCTTGAAGTAGGTGTAGAGGCTGGAATCCAGAACCGCCGCGCCGAAAGCCACGGAGCCCGGATCGCAGAGCGCGGGATATGCGGGAGCAAAAGCCGGCAGGAACGCGCCCGCCTCTTCGGGAGCCGGCAGATCCACCGCCTCGCGCGTGTAGGAGAGATAGAATCCGTCGAGGTTGACGATCGCCGGCAGCAGCACCCGCTCGTGCTCGGCGAGCCGATAGGCGATGAGAATGGAGTCGAGCACCTCCTGGCAGCTCTCGGCGTGGAACTGGAGGAAGCCCGCGTCGCGGGCCGAGAGCACGTCGCTGTGGTCGGGCTCGAGGGTCAGCGGGTGCGCCGGGCCGCGCGAGACGTTGACCAGAACCAGAGGCAGGCGCAGCCCGGCGATGGCGTAGAGCATCTCGAAGCCGAAGAGAAGCCCCTGGCTGGAGGTTGCGGTGAAGACTCTCACGCCGGTGGCCGCCGCCGCTCCCGCGGCGGTGAGCATCGAGTGCTCCGAGTCCATCGTCACGATGCGCGCGCGCATCTCGCCGGCGTGGATCCAGCGCGCCAGAGTCTCGATGATCTCGGTTTGCGGCGTGATCGGAAACGCCGGCACGTAGTCCACGGCGGCCAGCCGGGCGGCCCACGCGGCGGTGGCGTTGCCGGTGAGCAAGGCGCGGCTCATGATGTCGCCTCCGGCCCGCGGCCGACGGCGTCGGTCGGGCACTCGCGGTAGCAGGTCATGCAGCCCTTACAGTGCTCGTAGTCGATGTGAGGGAAGTCCGACGCGTCCAGCCGGATCGCGGCTTCGGGACAGTAGAGATAACAGAGAAAGCAGCGCTTGCATCTCGCGAGATCGATCCCGGGACGCTCCGTCCGCCAGCTGCCGGTACGGCGCAGGGCCGCGGTCTCGGGCCGGCGGACGGTCGGCCCGCAGAGCCGCGCCGCAAGGGGCGGCTCGTAGGGCTGCGAGGGTTGCGCCCGACGAGGCTCTCGCGCGGCGAGGCGGATCGCCGGGGCCGCCTCGTAGGCCTCGGCAGCCACGGCCTCGTTCTGCCGCAGCGCCTCCGGGCTCGAGGCGAACTCCGCCAGCTCGATGCGAATTGCGGCGAGCAGAGCGGCGAGGGCAATCGTCGGAATGCATTTGGCGGCGACGGCCGCCGCCGCGGCGCTCACCAGCGGGCGTCCGGTCAGCCGGCGGGCGATGCCGTCGAGGTCGAGCAAGACGTATCTCGCCTCGGGCAGCCGGGCGATCTTTCCCGCACCGCTCGGCGCGAGATTGACGAAAACCGGAGTGCGCGCGCCGATTCCTCCGAGGACATGCGTTCCGGGGTCGGCGAGAAGAGAGAAGTCCATGACCACCAGGATATCGGGCTCGTCGACGTGGCCCCGCCGATCGATAGGGGTGTCGGCGAGGCGCGTACAGGCGACCACCGGAGCGCCGCGGCGCTCCGGGCCGAAGAGGGCGAAATCCTGCACTTCGAGACCGGAAAGAAAACCGCTTCGTCCGAGAATCCGGCTCGCGATTCGCGCTCCCTGCCCGCCGCGCCCATGGAAGCGTACGGCGATCATCGTCTTTCTCCGGTTTCCGAGGGGGCAATCTTGGTGCCACTGACGGCCGACCGAGAAGCCTTATATTCTGCGGACCTGCCGGCCGTCCGCGGCGCTGTCTCCGGCTCTTGCTTGCAGTGGTGCAAGGAACCAGCCGCGCGTTTATCAAGGTTGCGAAAACGTATGGGAGAAAAGCGATTATTGCATGCGAATCCGGTGGCACAGAGCTTGCGGGCGACCATGTCATCGATCTATTTCCACAGAGGGAGGTCAACCCCATGGCCAAAAAAGAGAGGGAGAGGGAAAGAGCCGGCGGGGAACTGGAGCCGTGGCGGCCTTTTGGCGAGCTTACCCGTTGGGAACGGGAGATGGAGCGCTTTTTCGACGAGATGTGGGGAGGGAGGACGCGTCCCTGGTGGCGCCGCCGGCGGCCTTTTGCCGTGGAGATCTCTGCGCCCCCCGTGGATTGCTACGAGGACAAGGACGACGTGGTCGTGAAGGCCGAGCTTCCGGGGATCGACAGGGAAAACATCGAGATAAACCTCACAGATCGCATGCTCACGATCAAGGGAGAGAAGAAAAGGGAAGAAAAGATCGAGGAAAAAAACTACTACAGGGCGGAGCGGTCGTACGGATCGTTCGTCCGGAGCGTCGAGCTGCCCAGAGAGGTCCAGGCGGAAAAAGCGAAGGCGAGCTTCAAGAACGGGGTTCTGGAGATCAGGATTCCAAAAACCGAAGAGGCGAAGAGAAGGGAAATCAAGGTCAAGGTCGACTAGAGACGCGCCCTCGCCGGCGCGGCGGCGCCTTCCAAGGTGAGGAGGGACCTATGTACAAGCGGATACTGATACCGCTGGACGGATCGAAAACGGCCGAGCAGGTGCTCCCCTACGCCCGCTACTTCGCCCTCAAGCTCGGGATCCCGGTAGAGTTTCTGGGCGTCGTCGATCTTGCCGCGCTGGCGTCCTCCGTGTCGCCCGACAAGGCCCGGTTTCTCAACACGATGATCGACGCGGGAGTCCGCGCCAGCGAGGAATACCTGGAAAAAGTGGCGCAGGGCTTCTCCGGCGTCGCCACGCGGTGCACGGTGCGCAAGGGCAAGGCCGAGGATACCATCATCGAGGCGGCCGCGGCGGACCGGGACACGCTGGTCGCGATGGCGACCCACGGCCGGACGGGCCTCAATCGCTGGGTGCTGGGCAGCGTGACCGAAAAGGTTCTTCGCGGCGCCTCGAATCCGCTGCTCGTGATCCGCGCGGGCGAGGAAGGGGGCGTGGCCGAGCCCGCGCTCAAATCCGTCCTCGTCCCGCTCGACGGCTCCGAGCTGGCGGAAGGCGTGCTCGGCACGGTCGTCGAGCTGGCGCGGATCCTGGATCTGGAGATCATCCTGATGCGCGCGTATCACGTCCCCGCCAACACTTACGCGGGCGCCGAAGACTACTATGCGGTCAACTACGAGGAGGTCCTGGCCTCTCTCCGCGACGAAGCGCGGGACTACCTGGACAAGATCACGCAGGACCTCAAGGCCCGGGGCGTCGCCCGCGTATCGTCCGTCGTGCCCGAAGGCTATGCCGCCGATGAGATCATCGCGCTGGGGCGGCGGCTCCCGGACAACCTCATCGCCATGTGCACCCACGGGCGGTCGGGCGTGAGGCGCTGGGTGCTCGGAAGCGTGACGGAGCGAGTGGTGCGCCATTCCGGCGATCCGGTCCTGGTTCTGCGCGCCAAAGGCTGAGCGTTCTTCGGAAGCGAAGGCGATGTACGGGAAAATCATCGTTCCGCTGGACGGCTCCAGGCTCGCCGAGCAGATTCTTCCCTACGTGCGGTGGTTCGCGTCGGCCTGCGACGCCCGCGTGGAGCTCCTGCTCGTCAACGACCCGGACGTCGCGACCGGATTTTTTCCCCCACTCGAGGGAGGCGGTTATCTCGAGCAGGTTCGCGACCGCTATCTGCGCTCCGTTTCCCGGGTGGACATGGTCACCGAAACCGGCAAGCCCGCCGCCGTGATCGTGGATCGGGCGGGGGCGGGAACGGACTCGTTGATCGCGATGGCCACCCACGGCCTCTCAGGGATCCAGCGCTGGCTGCTGGGAAGCGTCACGAGCAAGGTCGTCCAGGCGGCGCGAGCTTCGTTGCTGCTGATCCGGCCCGCCAAAGGCCAGGACCCGAGCGCGGACATCCGCCTTCGCACGGTCTTCGTTCCCCTGGACGGTTCCGCTCTGGCCGAGAACGCTCTCGCGCGGGCGGTGGAGCTGGCGCGAAAGACGGATCTGGAAATCCATCTCGTGCGGGTGTACGGGCTGCCTCCGGACGCCTACATCCTCGGCGACGGTGTCTACATGAATGCCCTGATGCAACAGCGGGAAGCGATCCGGCGGGAAGCCGAGAGCTACCTCGAAAGCAAGGTGGAGGAGCTGCGAGCTCAGGGGCTCGAACGGGTGCTGTCGAGCGCCATCGCCGGAGATCCTGCGGGCGACATCATCGACCTGGCTTCGCGGACCCCCGACAACCTGATCGCGATGTCGACGCACGGCCGCTCCGGGATCCAGCGCTGGATCATGGGCAGCGTCACGGAAAAAGTCGTCCACTATTCCAGGGACCCCGTGCTGGTGGTCCGGCCCGCGGGCGGCTGAGATCCGGCGCTTTTCTGCGCTCCCGGAGGAACCCGCCTTTCGCGCGGCGGACCTCTCGCGGTCGGGCGCGGCCGCGCAGGCTCTTTGCCGCTTCCGCCTCGTTGTGCCAGAATGACGGCGCCGCGAAGCCAAACCGGCTCGCAAGGAGGGCCGCCGATGCAGCTCCACACGGTCAAGATCGAGAAGCCGGACAGCGTCAACTTCATCCTCGGCCAGAGCCACTTCATCAAGACGGTGGAAGACATCCACGAGGCGGTGGTGCAAAGCGTTCCGGGCATCAAGTTCGGCCTGGCGTTTTGCGAATCGTCGGGGGAGATGCTCGTCCGCTGGAGCGGGAACGACGAAGCGATGCTGGAGCTGGCGAAGCGCAACGCTCTGGCGCTTTCCGCCGGCCACAGCTTCATCCTGTTTCTCGGGCCGGGCTTCTTCCCGATCAGCGTTCTCAACGCTGTCAAGATGGTTCCCGAGGTCTGCCGCATCTTCTGCGCCACCGCCAACCCCGTCGAGGTCGTGATCGCGGAGACCGACCTGGGAAGGGGTATCCTGGGGGTGATCGACGGCGGCAAGAGCAAGGGCGTCGAGGACGAACGGGGAATCGCCTGGCGCAAGGGTTTCCTGCGCACCATCGGCTACAAGCTCTAGGCTGCGACCCGGCCGGTCGGAACCCGAGAGACCTCGTGCCCTTGCGGACGGTTGCAATTCTCGCCCTCTCTGCCGCGATCGCTCTTTTCGCCGCGGCGAACTGGAGCGCGTTCACGGCCCCGACGAGGCTCACGCTGGGCTTCGCCGCGGTCGAGGCGCCGCTCGGCCTCATCATGCTCGGAGCGACTCTGCTCCTGGGCGTCTTGTTCCTCGTCTCGGTGGTCTACCTGCAGGGCTCGGCGTTGCTGGAGGCGCGGCGCCACGCGCGCGAGCTTCAGGCCGAGCGCGAGCGCGCCGAAAACGCGGAGGCGTCGCGCGCCGGCCAGCTCCGCGAGCACCTTGATCGCGAGCTTCAAAAGCTCAGGCAGCTCGGCGAGCAGGCGCGCGCGGAAGTGCTCGAGAAGCTGGCCGAAACGGAGCGCGAGCTGCGCGCGGCAATCGAGGAATCGACCAACGCGCTCGCCGCCTCGCTCGAGGAGCTGGAGGACCGGCTCGAGCGCGAAGTGGAAGAACGAGACCGGAGCCGACGCTGAACGCCCGCACCGCCTCGCGCTCGAGCCGGATCAGCTCCCCGACCTCGTCTTTCAGGGCGTCCTCGATGTACTCCGAGCGGAAGAGATCGAGGCGGTCGACGCAAACCATCCGGTCCGGGGTCCAATCGGGGGTCCGTTTCTCGACCGTCTCGATGATCGCCGGCCTGAGGATCTCTCCGGGGATCATCTCGCTGAAAGGGCGGACCCTGCGGCGATGAAAGCACGGGCGGTCGGGTGGTCGGGCCATGGCGCTTCCCTCCTCCGATTTTAGCGGTTCGATCGTTCAAAAGCTCTAAATTCGACGCAAGACTCGCTTCGCTCTGTTCAGGCCGTCGCCGCGTGGGGCGCGGCAGGGACGCGAGACGTCGGGCTCCAGGCTCCGGACGGGCTTACCGCTCCGTCAAGGCTTCGAACCCGGACTTCGAACCATATCAACCGAGGAACTCCAGCCCGTATCCCTTGCGCCGATAGTATTTCTTCGTCTCCTCGAAGGCGAACAGCAGCACGGTTCCGCTGAACGCGAAGAGATAAACGTGCCAGGGAACCGGCGCGAAGAAATAGATCCTGGCGAGCGGCGTATAGAAGAACAGGTAACAGAGCACGAGCTCGAACAGGATGCCGAGGTCGATCAGAGGATTGGAGACGAAGTTGAAGAGGATGGGGTGGCGTTCGAGGAACGCGGCGAGCCGGCGGGCGAGCGGAACGATGAGCGGGCGCTCGAGCTTCACGAGAAGCTGAGAGAGCGCCAGGCAGAGGCAGCGAAACGGGAACAGGGCGAGCTCGCCGGCCAGCGCGAAAAAAGCGCACGCGGCGTTAGGCTCCGCACCGCCCCTGACGTGGTACTCGATCTTGATCCGGGCGGTGTATCGCGGCGGCCTCCAGGCGGCGATCGCGGCGAGCGCTTCACGGCGCCGAAGCGGATGGAGGAAGTTCGTCGAAAAGAGGGAACTCTTCCACGAACGCTTGCAAAGCACGTTGGCGATCTGGGTGGTTACCGTCGGGAAAAAGTAAGCGGTCAAGGTCTGCAAGTAGGCGGGGGAGGCTTCCTCGAGCCGCAGCCCGGGGGGCGACGGCGGCATGGAAGCGAGGCTTTCGCCGGGGCGCCAGACGCCGAGCACCCAGCCCATGTAGTAGTAGGTCGCGTAGCAGCTGAGCGCGAGCAGAGTCCCCTGCACGAAGTAGGATTGCAGGATGAACGGCAGCGAGAGAAGCCTTTCGTCCCGCCTCCGGGGCGGCCGCTCCATGATGCCTTCCTCCGGCGGCTCGATTCCCAGCCCCATCGCCGGAATGAGGTCGGTGCCCACGTCGACGGCGAGGACGCCCATCACGGTCATCGCCAGCGGCATGCCGGGGAACAGGACCCAGAAGATGTAGGGGTACATCTCCTGCGGGTTGCTGTTGAGCACGTAAGCGGCGAACCGCTTGATGTTGTCGAAAATCGCCCGCCCTTCCTCCACGGCCGCGACGATGGAAGTGAAGTTGTCGTCGGTCAGGATCATGTGCGCGGCTTCCCTGGCGACCTCGTTGCCGCGCAGCCCCATCGCGATGCCGATGTCCGCCTTCTTGAGCGCGGGCGCGTCGTTGACGCCGTCCCCGGTCACGGCGACGATCTCGCCCATCTGCTTGAGCGTCGAGACGATGCGCAGCTTATGCTCGGGCGCGACCCGCGCGAAAATCGCCTCGCCCTTCTCCAGGATCGCGCGCAGCCGGGCGTCGTCCATTTCGGAGATCTCGGCGCCGGTGTAGGAAGGGGGTGAGCGCTCGCCGCCCAGGCCGATCTGGCGGGCGATGCTGGCCGCGGTGAGCGCGTAGTCGCCGGTGATCATGATCACGCGGATCCCCGCCGTGTGGCAGGCGCGGATCGCCGCCGGAACCTCGGGCCGAACGGGGTCCGAGAGGCCGACGAGACCGAGGAACACCAGGCGCGTCTCGACTTCCGCGCTCTCGTAGGATGCACCGGCCAGCTCCGAAGCCTCCCGGTAGGCGAAGGCCAGCACCCGCAGGCCGCGGTTCGCCATCGTGTCGTTCTCTTCGAGGATGCGGCCGCGGTCGGCTTCCGTGAGCGGGCGCACCTCGCCGTTCCAGCTGATGCGATCGCATCGCTCGAGCGTTTCGAGCGGCGCACCCTTGACGTAGACGACCGGCTCGCCGCGGTGGTGCGGCCTTACCACCACGCTCATCCGCCGGCGGATCGACTCGAACGGGTTGACGTGGATGCGCTGGTGCACGCCGCGCAGGCCGGCCTTTTCCGCCAGGCAGACGAGCGCGCCTTCGGTGGGATCGCCGACCACGCGGTACTCCGTCCCGCGTCTTTCGAGCCGGGCGTTGTTGCACATGAAAGCGCAGTCGAGCAGGCGGCGCAGGCTTTCCCAGCGGGAGACATCCTCCCTGGAGAGCTTTCGCCCGTCGACGGTGAGATCCCCCTCGGGCCGGTAGCCCGTTCCGGAAACCCGCACGGTCTTGCCGTCCACGGCGACTTCCGTGGCCATCATCAGGTTCTGCGTGAGCGTACCGGTCTTGTCGCAGCAAATCACCGTGGTGCAGCCGAGCGTCTCCACCGAGGGCAGGCTCTTGACGAGAGCGTGGCGCCTGGCCATGCGCTGCACGCCCATCGCCAGGGCGAGCGTGACCGTGGGAAGCAGCCCCTCGGGCACGTTGGCGACGAAGATGCCGATGAAAAAGACGAAGGCTTCGATAAACGAGAGACCGGCGACGAACCATCCCAGGAACAGAAATCCCAGCCCCAGGGTGCCGGCCAGGGCGGCGATCGAATAGACGGTGCCGCGGAGCTGGTTCTGCAGAGGACTTCTCTCCGTCCGGATCTCTCGGGTAAGGTGGGCGATCTTGCCGATCTCGGAGCTCATGCCTGTGCCGAAGACCACGGCCCGGGCCCGGCCGCGCACCAGCGCGGTCCCGGCGAAGACGATGTTGGGAAGCTCGATCCAGAGAAACCGGCCCGGGATCAGCACAGGCTTGTCCGATTTGTACCGGCGCGCCGGCGTCGATTCGCCGGTGAGCGAGGAATTGTCGACTTCGACCTCGAAGGCCTCCACCAGGCGGGAGTCCGCCGGCACGAGGTCGCCTTCCTCGAGCGTGATCAGGTCGCCGGGGACGAGCTCGGCGGAGTCGACCTCGATCAGCTCGCCGCCGCGGATGACGCGGCACTTGTGCGCGATCATCTGCTGCAGCATCTCGACGGCGCGGTCGGACCTGTATTCCTGGAAGAACGCAAAGAGACCGTTGATCACGATGACCGCGAGAATCGCGACGCCGAGCTGGGGAAGGTCGACTCCCGGGAGGAAACAAAGCGAGGCGGCGATCCAGAGCAGCACGGCAAAGAAGCTGAAAAGGTTGCGCACGAGCTTGAGCTGCCAGGGGTCGCGGCGGCCGCGCGGCAGGACGTTCGGGCCGTAACGGGCAAGCCGCCGGCGTGCCTCTTCGGGGCTCAACCCGGCGGCGAGGTCGGTTTGCAGCTCGAAGGCGATCTGCTCCTGAGAGAGATTGAGATAGGTCGGCAGCGCGGAACGCTGCTCCGCGCGTGCAATGATCTGCAATACCCGGCGGGCGTCCCGTTGCGCCAGAAGCTCGTCGCGGATCGCGGGAAGCAGGGATGAGATGCGCTGGAGGAGCTGCAAGTGCTGCGCGGTCTGGGCGGCGGGACTGGCGAAAAGCAGCACCGCGTGGACGCGATGTTCGTTGAACGAAAGGCCCTGAGGAGAGAGACCGAGGATCAGCTCCGGTGCTGCAAGGCCCTCGATCCTCAGGTGAGGCACGGCCACCCCCTGGCCGATGTAGCTGTAGCGTTCGTTGAGCCGATCCCGCGCCTGGAGGTGAAATTGCGTCGCGAGATCGGGAACAGACGACCTGCGGCAGAGCCGGTCGATCGCGTCCGCCATGCTCCCGGTGAGACCGAAAACGATTTTCTCGGGTTGCAGGCGTTCGGCGATCATGGCCGCTGCGGCGGCCGGATTTCCTCCGGCAGTCGCCGCTGCAGAGAGCGGCCAGCCGAGTGGAGGAGCGCGGCGGAAACGACGACAAGCAGAATCTCGAGCTGCCCGACGCTTCCCGGATGCGTCGCGGCGCGGACGATCAGCAGGCAGGCAAGCACGGCGAGGTGCCTGGCGACCCGGGTCGAGAGCAGCGACCAGGCGAGCCTCGAGGGCAGGCGGCCCAATCGGCCCCGCGTTCTGGCCTCATCTGCACCCCGCGCCCCGGCCGGCTGCGAGTCGAGCGGTCGGTTCATGGTATCGCGGGGGAGGTCCCTGTACGCCTCCCGCATGACGGACAGCACAGAGCGTGCCAAGCTTTTCGGGCCGGTTTCGCGGGTTTCGGACCTTCCGGTGTCCATCTCGTTGTCTGTATCCCGACAAAACAGCTCGAGTTCGAAGTCCAAGGTGTGGACCGGAGGCCAGAGATCGAAGATTGCCGCGGCCACGGCCCGAACGGAGCGAAGCGGTTGAACGGCTTGAAAGTTTTGAACGCAACCCGCGCTCCGGGCACGGCCCGAGCACGATTGGGACGAGTCTTGCATTAAACGCAGCGCAGCGGCAGGGCTGAATAGCGGCGTAACGGCCCGTAAAGCCCTCGCGGGGCGACGGCATGCGCAAGGTCGCAAAGATTCTGGCGCCTACCGACTTTTCCGAGCTCGGCTGGGCAGGGGTGCGCTGCGCCTTCGAAACGGCGAAGTCGCAAGGGGCCGAGGTGCTGGTCTACCACGTCATTGCGGTCGGCGACGGTCTTTTCTCCAGGGACGACGAATCCAACCCGGGTCTCGCGCTGGTGCCCGAAGAGCAGCGCCGGCTGGAAGCCTACATCGAAGAGCATTTTTCGGGTTATCGCCCCGCGGTGAGGATTCGCGCGGTCGTCGAGCCGGGGAGCCCGCCCAGGCGGATCGTCGAGAAGGCCACCGAGGAAAAGGCCGACCTGATCGTCATGTCAACGCACGGCCGAACCGGGCTGAATCATATCCTGCTCGGGAGCGTCGCGGAAAAGGTGCTTTCCGCCGCGCCCTGCCCGCTCCTGGTGATCCCGCGTGCGGCCGCTGGAGGCTCGCCGATGGTCTGAGCTTCGCACCTGGCCGTCGGCCCGTTTCTGCGGCATTGCGACATGCTCCGCAACGAGCTTTTCCGGGAGCAGCGCGGTCAACGGCAGGCGGAGCGACAAGGCTCTGTCGCGATATCAATATCGGGAAAAGCGGCCTCGCAGAACTGAAAAAAATTCCCTTTCTTTTTCTTATTATCGACAAAGCTGAGACTCGGGTAAGATCGTCTCGGTACCGTAAGCTCGTGTTTTTTCGCCGGAAGGGCGCAGGGCAGGGCGACCGCGTTGGCATCGAAACTGCGACGAAACCGGACCGGGAGGAGAGACCATGGCCGACGAAAAGGACAAGTTTGGCGAGACGATGAAGCTCGTCGAGCGGGCGAAGGAAGATATCTATTTCGCGGAACGCGACCGGGAGCTGATCGAGAGGCTCAGGGCGCAACTCAAGAAGGTGGAATCGGCCGCCGTCTTTCGTTGCCCGAAGTGTCCGGGAACTCTGGACAGCTACACGTTCCACGGCCTGCTTCTCGATCGGTGCCGCGACTGCGGCGGCGTCTGGATGGACAAAGGGGAGCTCGAATCCCTCGTCAGGAAGATCGGTCGCGGTCCGCTGGGAGAATGGATCGACAAGCTGACGGGCAAGCAGTAGGCGCGGAGGCAGTCGGGTCATGAGATCGCCCAAGAGGTACAATACCGCATACAAGAAAAAGGTTGACGTCGATCGCGACACTTACCTACCGCGCCTTGCGCCCAAGGGGACGTTCCGGTGCGGCGGATGCGGGGCTTATTACTACCGGCGCCGCTGGAGCTTGATCCCCCCGGCGGGCTCCGCCGGGCCGATCCCGGTCAACCGCAAATACTGTCCGGCGTGTCGCAAGACGAAAGAGAGATATCCGAACGGGGAGCTCCACCTGCTCAACGTGGAGGCGGCCGACCGCGGCGAGATCCTCAACATTCTCAAAAACGAGCAGGAGAGGGCGCAGCAAAAGAATCCGCTGGAGCGGATCATGAACATGGAGCAGGCCGCATCCGGCTGGAAGGTGGAAACCACGACGGAAAAGCTCGCGCAGAGGCTCGGGCGCGCCATCCGCAAGGCGAAGGGCGGCAGGCTCGCCTACAAATGGTCGCACAACAATAAATTCGTGCGCGTTTTCTGGGAAAAGCCATCCGATTGACGCCACAGGCGCGCTATTGCTCGATCTTGAACCTGAAGCCTTCGGCGCCGAGAGCGGCACGCAACTGCTCGATGTGCTCGGGGCCGGTGGTTTCGAGCGTCAGCTCGACCTCGGTTTCGCCGATCGCCACCTGTCCGAACCCGCGGGAATGGCCGATCTGGAGGATGTTGGCTCCCGCTTCGGCGATGGTCCGGGTGAGCCGGGCGAGGCTCCCGGGGCGGTCCGAAAGAACCACGGAGAACCGGCACAGCCGCCCGTCGCGGATGAGCCCTTTCTCGATGATTCGGGAGATGAGGTTCATGTCGATGTTGCCGCCCGAGACGAGGAGCGCGACCTGCTTGCCGCGCAAATCGACCCTGCGGTTGAGCAGCGCCGCCAGCGGCACGGCGGCCGCGCCCTCGGCGACGGTCTTCTCGATCTCCAGCAGCACCAGGACCGCGTTGGCGATCTCGCCTTCGCTCACCGTGACCACGTCGTCGACGTACTTCTGCACGAGCGGCAGCGTGAGCTCGCCCACGGCGCGCACCGCGATGCCGTCGGCGATCGTCGTCCCGGGATCGATCCGGACGACCCGGCCTTCCCGCAGCGCCGCCTTCATCGACGGGAGCGCCTCGGCCTGAACGCCGATCACGCGAATCTTCGGGCTGAGCGTCTTCAGCGCGACGGCGATGCCCGCGATCAGGCCGCCGCCCCCCACCGGGACGAGCACGGCGTCGAGGTCGGGGTTCTGGTCGTAAAGCTCGAGGCCGATCGTTCCCTGCCCCGCGATCACGCGCGGGTCGTCGAAGGCATGGATGAACGCCGGCCCGCCTTCCGCGCTCAGCCGGCGTGCTTCGGCGAAGGCGGACTCGTAGTCGGTGCCGTGCAGCACCGTCCGGGCGCCGAAACGGCGGACCCAGGTCACCTTGATGAGGGGCGCCTGCACGGGCATGACGATGGTCGCCGCGATGTTCAACCGCCTGCTGTGGAAGGCGACGGCCATGCCGTGATTGCCGGCGCTCGCCGCGATCACCCCGCGGGCGGCCTCCTCGGGAGGGAGCGTGAGGAGCCTGTTGAGCGCTCCTCTTTCCTTGAAGGAGCCGGTCATCTGGAGGTTTTCGAGCTTGAAGTAGACCCGGGCTCCCGCCATGTTGCTCACCGTCTCCGAGTGGGGGAGCGGGGAGAGGTAGATGCGCGAGCGAATCCGCTCGTGCGCCTCGCGAATGTCCTGGAGCGTCACCACGGCCCGTCAACGTTAAAATGAACCCGGTTGCTATGCAAGGGAAAAGACGCCGTCCGGTTGACGCTGCCGGGCGGCTGGCATAGCTTGAGACCGATGGCGAGCGGAACGACATGGAGCCGATGAGCCAGGAGATCACCGAAGCCGACCTCGCGCGGTACCGGCGCAACTATCTCGTCGAGATGGACGGGATCGCGCTTTACCGCGCGCTCGCGCGCGCGGAGAAGGACGAAAAGCGGGCGGCGATCTTCGCGAAGATGGCGGCCGCCGAGGAGCGCCACGCGCAGCGCTGGTTGCGCTTGATCCGCGCGGGGGGCGGCGAGGTGCCGAGGTACCGGCCCGGAGTGCGCGTGCGGCTGCTCGGCTGGATGGCGAGGCGCTTCGGCACGCAAAAGGTCCTTCCCATCATCAGCGGCCTCGAAGCGCGCGACGAGGCCGGCTACCTGCACCAGCCCGAAGCGGCCGGCCTTCCGGCCCAGGAGCGGGCGCACAGCCGCGCGCTGCGCGAGATGGCGCGAGGCCTGTCGGGCTACGAAGGCATCATGGGGCGCGAGCGGTGGCACGCGGTGGGCCGCGCGGGCAGCATGCGCGCCGCGGTCTTCGGGATCAACGACGGTCTGGTGTCGAACTTCAGCCTGGTGATGGGCTTCGCCGGCGCCGAGGCGAGCCCGGAGTACATCGTGCTCGCGGGGGTCGCCGGGCTCCTCGCCGGCTCGTTTTCCATGGCCGCGGGCGAGTACGTCTCCGTCCGGGCGCAGCGGGAGCTGTTCGAGCAGCAGATCGCGATGGAAAAGCAGGAGCTGGAGATGTCGCCGAAGGAGGAGGAAGAGGAGCTGTCGCTGATCTATCAGGCCAAGGGCATTCCGGAAAAGGAAGCGGCGCTCATGGCGCGGCGCATCATCCAGAATCCCGAGACCGCGGTGGACACGCTGGCGCGCGAGGAGCTCGGTCTGGATCCGTCCGAGCTCGGCTCGCCGTGGGCCGCGGCCGCCAGCTCGTTTCTCGCCTTCGTGGTCGGCGCGGCCTTTCCGGTGCTGCCGTATCTGTTCCTTTCCGGCTTCGGAGCCTGGGTCGCCAGCACGCTGCTCAGCTGTCTCGCCCTGTTCGGCGTCGGGGCGCTGGTCTCGATTTTCACCGCCCGCGGACCCTTGGTGAGCGGCATGCGCACCCTCGCCATCGGCCTGCTCGCCTCCGCGGTCACCTACAGCGTCGGCCGGCTCCTCGGCGTGTCCGCGGTCGGATAGGGTGGAGCAAGCGGGCCTGCGGCTACTCGGCCGCTTGGCGGGTCATTTTCAGGACTTCGACCACGCGAGTGTTCCATTTTTCCCAGCCGAAGATCTCGACTTCCGATCCCACCTCAGGCGCGCGGCAGGTCCGGGGAGCTCTGAAACGGCACCATTGCTCTGTCCGGCCGCTCACCGCCACGCAGAACAGACCGCTGTTCGAATCCGTTTCCTTGACGAGCCCTCGAAGGAGAACCGCGATCCCGAATTTGTGCCACAGGAGCTTCAGACGGAGGCCCTCGGGATCCTTCAACTCGCGGAAAGAGCATCCCGAACCCCCCTGCTTTTCCTCCAGCGCCACTCCCCGCCTCTCGTCCAAAAAAATCAGCGTCTGCGCGGGCAGGCCGATACCGTAAAAAACAGCGAAGCCGGCCGAATGGAGCTGGCGCAGATATTCGACATCTTCCAGATCTTCGACGACGACCTCGACGACCGGGCCGGGACGTTTGCTTGCAACTTCCTTCAAGGCATCGAAGAGCGCGGGCGGAAGGGGCCTTTTGAGGTAGAGAGTCGCCTGTCTCGAAGCTTCGACCTCACCGATCAACTGCCGAAGCCCGCGCAGCTTTACCGGGAAGCGGGCGACAGGACCGGCCCGGCGGCGGAAGGGCCGTACGAGCGAGCGCTGGAAGAGATCATGTCCCATTTCGTTGGCGAAAACTTCGGGCCTGCCGGTGAGGAGGTCCATCGCCTTTTTCCAGGATCTCGTCTCTTCCGGAGTGAGCTGGTCGCGGAACCGGTAATCTTGTTTGCGAAGAAATTCCTCCAGGGTCCGCTGGATCTCTTTTGCCTTTGCGAGCTGTGCGCGAAGCAGAAGCGGAAAATTGGGATGGGACGAGTAGGTTTCCTCCAAAATGAAAAAGTGCGGCAGGCAAAGGCCCGACGATCGGCGATAGAGGCTCAGGAACTCGCTGTCGCCGATCGCGTCCAGCAAATCTTTCAAGTGGAACGACTCGAACTGCTCGACGTGATCACAAACAGGACAGCGTCTCTGCTTGAGCAACGAGAGAAGGCTCTGCCGTCGCTTGCGGCGCCATGACCTCCAGCTCCGGCGGCCCTCGTAGTCGCGAATCGCCGCCTGACCCGCGAAGTCGAGCTTCCGCAGCAGATCGCCGGCGAAAATCGCGAAACCGACGTCGGGCGAGCAGATCGCGGGCAGGGACTGGATCTGCCGGGCGTGCCAGCCGCAGAACCCGAAGGATTCCGTCAGCTTCATCCGGGTCGGAACGTCCAGCACCGATTCGTAGAGCAAATGATCCAGGTACGCGCGGCTGTCCCTCGACACCAGGAAACAAACCGGGCATTCGGATTTCTCGAACGCCTCGACGAGCCTGACGAAAGCGTGGGGTTTCTCCATGTTCAGCGGGCGGCGAACGGTGCCGGCCGCTCGGAACGGCCATGCAGCATCACGGCGCCTTTGTCCGCACCGCCAGCAACACGGGCACCGAGATCAGCTGCAGAGCCATCGAAGCCGCGACCAGCGCGTGGAGCGAGACGTCGTAGAGGATCCCGGCGACGAGACTCCCCGCAAACCAGAAGAGGCCGAACGCCGCATTGAAGATTCCGTACGCGGACGCGCGTCTATCGCCGGGGATCAACTCGGCCACCACGGCTCTCATGATCGACTCCTGTGCTCCCATACCCAGTCCCCAGAGGGCCATCCCGACCAGGGTGAAGAGACCGCCGAGGAGGAAAACCAGAGGGGCAAAGAGCGCCGCGAGCGCGGTGGCAAAAATGAGGACAGACACTCCCCGGCGGTCGAACAAGCGCCCGAGAACGACGGCTCCTGCGGCGTCCACTCCCATAGCCACCGCGTAAAGAACGGGAATCCACTCGTCGGGAACCATCGTGGATTTTTCGAAATGATAGGCGATCAGGGGGAAATCGACATAGCCGGCCCCGATCAGCGAGGCCGCGACGACGTACAGCCAGAATCGTCGGGGATAACCCTTGGCTTCGAGACCGGGAAGTATCAATTCCAGATCCTTGGGTCGAGGATAAAGAAGCCGCGTCGCGAGCAGCGCGGACAGGGCCAGCAGCGCGGGCGCCAGCAGGACCGCAAAACCGGTGCGGTAAGTGCCATTGAAATAGAGAACGGCCGTGACGATCAGCGGACCGAGCGTTGCCCCGACCTGGTCGAGGGCTTCGTGCAGGCCAAAAACCCATCCGCGCCCCAGGCTTTGGCTCGCGTGCGAGAGCATGGCGTCGCGGGGAGGAGTGCGGATGGCTTTTCCGGCTCGTTCGGCGATCATCAAGAATGCGGCTGCTTGCCAGCTTCCCGCCAGCGCCAGAAGGGGCACGGCGACCATATTGACGACGTAGCCGGCCAGCGTCACCGTCCAATATCGCCCGGTTCGGTCGCTGATATAGCCGGAGACCAGACGTAAGCCGTAACCGATCAGCTCGCCGAAGCCTGCCACCGTGCCCACCGCGGTTCCGCTGGCGCCCAGCACCGCGAGATACGGCCCGGTAATGCTTCTCGCCCCCTCATAGGTCATGTCGGCGAACAGGCTCACGAGGCCGATCAGCACGATAAATCTCAAGGCGAGCGCTTTTTGCTCGGCGGCTGCAGCGGCTGTGAAGTTCATCGGTGGTTCCTCGGCCGCGGGCACGGTTTGGATTCCCCGAGGCCGGTTACGCCGATTCTGCGCATCGGGCGAACGCATCCTGGATGTCGGCCAGCTCGCCGGCCTTCCGCTCGAGACGCTCGATATCCGGCCGTGCGGTTTTTTCTTCCTGCGTTTTGCGAAGATCCGCCGCGCGCATGGCTTCGCGGGTTGCTGCCGCGGTCACCTTGATCTCGTCCTCGAGCGCGGCCGAGAAACGACGAAAAGCGTCGTCCAGATTTCTCAGGGTCGACCAGCGGATATTTTCCACGTTGTGGGCGACCAGCCTCTCGAGTTCGTCGAAAAGCCTTTTTTGGATCCGCCGCCTTCTCACGGATCGCGGGAGAAGGCGGTCGAAGAATCCTTCGGGAAGAAGCCGGATGGTGTTGTCCCATTTTTCCGTGACCCAGTAGGGTCGGTGGGATCGTCCGAGCGCGACCTGGTTCCGCACGGGACGATAAGGGATTTCGAACAGCGCGGCTGCCGCCGAACGGAGAGAGCCGGTGAGCGCATCCAGACGCTCTTCGTGGGCCGACAGCGACTGCCGCAGCGCTTGCTCCATTTGATCGGAGAACCAGCGAAGGCTCGTCTGGAAGAATATCGGAATTTCTTCGGCAAGCTCGGCCCTCGCCCGTCGCTCGAGGGCGCCGAGGTTTCCGGCGGTCCGGAAAGCATCGTGGATGACGCGCTCGAGGTGACTGCGGGCGTCGCGCCGCAACTTTTCCGCCAAATCCTCCACGTGCGCCACGGCGCGTTTCCTGTCCCCCTCGAGCAGGTCGGCGATCTTGATCGCTTCTCCCTCGATCTCCTTCACTTTGCGGTCGAACAGCTCGACGCGTCTCTCCAGCTCCCGCCGTGACAGCTCCAGAGAGCGCAGGCGGAGGCGGATTTCCATCGAAACGTCCGCGATCACGGCGAGCGCCTTTCTCGCGAGCGCGAGACGCAAGGTCCGCGATTTCTCCCGGGCGGTGAAATCGAGCAAGTGGCGGAACAGTCCCTCCAGACCGCTCTTGCGCCACAGGGCGGCTTCCCGCCCGATCTTCGCCTCCAGCGCCTGCCTGGCCGAAATTCCAAAAATCGTGCGGCCGTCTTGAACGTCGGCTTCCCTGAGGGCTCGTTCGAGGAACCGTGTGGCTTCGTCCAGCTCGTGATCGTCCAGGTAGTCGATCTTGTTCATCACAAAAATCAGCTTCGCCACTTTGTCCCGGACGGCCTTGAGAAAATCTTTTTCCACCTCGGTGATCGGGGGATCTGCGGAGACGACGAAGAGGGCGGCGTCGCATTGCGGCAGGAAGCGCAGCGTCGCTTCGGTATTGTGGCGAAGCGTCGAGCCGATGCCCGGGGTGTCGATCAACACGAGCCCGGCCCGCAACAGAGACGACGGGTGCTCCACCTCGACGTATTCCACGCCGAGCCGATTTCCAGGATTTTCCTGTTCCGTCACGTGGCGGACCAGAATTTCGTGCGCGTCCTCCAACGTGAGATCGGTGAACGCCGCTTGTCCGCGGTCGCGAAAGAGGACGCGTATGGCGCGCCGCTCGCCGCCCTGCAGAAACGTCGGAACCGAGGTCAACGGTACGACCCCGGTGGGAAGCAACGGCTCGCCGAGCAGGGCATTGAGCAGGGTGCTTTTGCCGCGCTTGAACTGACCCAGAACGGCGAGATGGAATCGCTCTTCGGCCAGACGCTGCTGCAATTCGGCGATGCGCGCCAGCGGCTGCGAACCGGCCTTCCCCAGACCCTCGCAAAGCCGGCGGAGGCGCTCCAAAAGCCCTGCGAGCTCGCCCGCGGCGCCGTCGCTCGTACGGGATTCCGGGATCGGGGGGAGCTTGGATGTTGACTCGACCCTGGGGTTCATGGCCGGCAAGGGGGCGTTTCAGGGACCGGAGGTTTTGGCGAAGGGATCGAGAAACCGCGCGTTCGCCCCCAGATCTTCTTCGATCTCCAAAAGCCGGTTGTATTTTGCAATTCGTTCGGAACGGCACAGCGAGCCGGTCTTGATCTGCCCGGCCTCGACCGCGACCGCGAGGTCGGCGATAAACGTGTCCTCGGTTTCCCCGGAACGATGGGAGATGACGACGGCGTAACCCCCCTCGCGGGCCGTCTCGACGGCTTTCAAAGTTTCGCTCACGGTTCCGATTTGATTCACCTTGATCAGGACGGCATTGGCGACCTTCTCGTCGATTCCCCGGCGGATCAGCCCCGGATCGGTGACGAAAATGTCGTCGCCGACCAGCTGCACCTCGGCCCCGATCGCGCCCGTCAGCGTCTTCCATCCGCTCCAGTCGTCTTCGGCGAGGCCGTCCTCGATGGAGACAAGAGGAAATTCGTCGACCCACGCCGAATAGAGGGATACCATCTCGTGCGAGGTCTTTTTGCCGCCGCCGGATTTCTTGAACTCGTAGCCGCCGTTTTTGTGGAATTCGCTCGCGGCGGGGTCCAGAGCCAGCGCGATGTCGTCGCCCGGCCGGTATCCCGCCTGTTCGATCGCTTCCACGATCACGGCCATGGCCTCTTCCCCCGAGCGGAGGTCGGGGGCAAAGCCGCCTTCGTCGCCCAGACCGACGGAGTGACCCTTTCGCTTCAGGATGCGCTTGAGATGCTGAAACGTCTCGCTCGCCATTCGCAGCGCCTCGGAGAACGAGGGCGCTCCCCGCGGAACGATCATGAACTCCTGCATATCGAGACTGTTCTCGGCGTGCCTGCCGCCGTTGATGACGTTCACCTGCGGTACCGGCAGAAGATTCGCCTTCTTGCCGCCCAAGTACCGATAGAGCGGAATGCCGGAAGCCAGGGCGCCGGCCCGGGCCACGGCCATCGAAACCGCCACGATGGCATTGGCGCCGAGTCGGCCTTTGTTGGCGGTGCCGTCGAGGTCAAGGAGAAGTCGATCGATTTTTGACTGTTGGGTCGGATCCCGACCAACGAGAGCGGGGGCGATCTCGTTACGGACGCCGCGGACGGCCTGTAACACGCCCTTTCCCAGGTACCGCTTCCCATCGCCGTCCCGGAGTTCAGAGGCCTCGCGCCTGCCCATGGAGGCGCCGGCCGGTGCCGTCGCCCGCCCGATAAGGCCGTTATCGAGAATCACGTCCGCCTGGACAGTGGGCAGTCCTCTGGAATCCAGAACCTCTCGTGCCAGAACCTTCGTGATCTTTGCCGTCATCGGAGTGCGGATCCTTTCTCCTGCGGTTTCGCGACGGTGATCATGGACAAACAAAAAACCCCTACCCGAAGAGGAACTCGAGTAGGGGTTATCAGCCCGCCGAGGCGGACGGTTCAATCGGCGAACCCCATCGCCTGCTAGTCCTCATCGTAGATGAATCGTGTCTCCCTGTCAATGTTGAGCGAGTGCGGGATTGTCCGCAGGCCGAGGGAGCTTCACGTGCCGCGCCGCGCTCTCGAGATTTCGGCTCGCTTCCGATGGGCGGCTGCCGCCAGTTGAATCCTCGAGCAACCTCCGGGCCGGGCTCCGCCTATGCAAGGTCGCCCAGGTCGTCCCTTGTCACCACTTTCTTGATGCGCCTTTCGGAATCGACGACGGGGATCATCCGGAGGTTATACCGGGCGAAAAGGTCGCTCAGCGCCTTTCGATCCAAGTGCTCTGGCGCCGAGATCACATCGGTGCGCATGACATCCTGGACTTTTTTGTCGCCGGGGGCTACCAGCAAGTCTCTGAAGCTGACCGTTCCCAGCAGGCGCTCTTCGGGATCGGTCACATAAGCGTAATAGACAGTCTCCGCCCGATCCCGAGCGTCCCTGCGGAGAAAGCTGACCGCTTCGTCCACGCTCATGTCAGGCCGCAAGCGGGCGTAGCGCGGGTTTATCGACCCTCGGGCCTGTTCCTCGACGTAATCCATGAGTCCCTTGACTTCCCTGCGGGTTTTGTCGTCGAGCAAAGACAAAAACCCCGCGCGTTCGTGCTCGGGGATTTCCTGGACGACATCCAGAGCTTCCTCGGGGCCGAGGAGCCGCGTCCACAATCTTCGTTCTCCGACGGGCAGAGCCAGGATCAATTCCGCCTTATCCCTGGCGCTCAGATGCAGAAAAAAGTTTTCGGCGTCCTCCTGCTGCAGCAACAAGAAGCCGTCGACCCGTTCCCGCAGGGAAAGCACGGGCCAGGCCTCGTACAGCTCCCCCACGGCAATGCTCTTCTTGGCCGCTTCTCCGTCATCGCTTTCCAGATACAGCTCTCCCGCAGCGTCGTCGTAGGCGAACAGCTCGGCATGCCGGCCCCAGCTGATGGCGATGTCCAGCTGTTTTTCAGCCCTCTCGCCGAAGTCGGCTTGCAGCTGGTCGTGGAAGTACTCCCAAGCCACCCGCCGATCGTCGTCTTGCTGGAGGGTTTCGTAGATCCACGCGATGGTCGGCAAGCGCAGGACCCGGCCCGCGATGATCGCCTTGCGGCCCAGGATCGTGGCGTCGGCGTAGGCGCGCCCGAGCGGCGTGAGCAGGAGATCGCCTTCGCGCACGGAAATGAAGCCCAGGAGGTCTCCGGACTCCACGATGGGCAGGAGATCGTCGAGTTCGAGGACCAGGTCCTCGCTTATCCGGAAGAGGTCTACCCGGCCTCCTTCGTCCACGAGCTTCTCGAGCAACCCTGTCAGGGCGCTAAGCTGGGCATTGGGCAAGGGTCGGGTCACCCCGGGCTGTCCGGGCCGGGTGCCGAGCGCTTCGTCCTTCGGCCTGGACGGGCCGGCAACGGCGGCGTACACCTTGTCGACCAGCGCCTGGAACGCGGTATCCTTGCGCCGCCGCGGCTGGCGGAGGGTGATCGGAATCTCGGTGACGATGTGACCCGGGTCCTTGCCCATGATCACGATGCGGTCGGCCATCAGTACGGCTTCTTCGATGTTGTGCGTGACCATCAGGATGGCCTTGGTGGGGATCCTCTTCTTCAGCCACAATTCCATCAGCTCGCCCCGCAGAGCCTCTGCGGAAAGCACGTCCAGCGCGGAAAAGGGTTCGTCCAGACACAACAATTCCGGCTCGACGGCCATCGCTCGGGCGAACCCGACTTTCTGCCGCATGCCGCCGGAAAGCTCGCGCGGATAGGCCGACTCAAAGCCGTCCAGACCGACGGTATCGATGAGCTTCAGGGCACGCTGCCTGCGCTCGGCCGGAGGTACGCCCCGTGCCTTCAGCGCGATTTCCACGTTCTCCAGCACCGTGAGCCAGGGATAAAGGGCGAATGTCTGGAAGACGATCGTCGTGTATGGATTCACGCCTTCGAGAGGACGGCCGTGATAGCAGACCACACCGGAGGTGGCAGCGCTCAGCCCCGCAATGATTCTGAGCAACGTCGATTTCCCGCATCCGGACGGGCCCAGCAAGCAGACGAATTCGCCCGGCTTGACGTAGAGGTCTATGTTCTGGATGGCGACGAACTCCCTTGCCTCCAGCCGGTAGGCCTTGGTAATGCTTTGGAGCTCCAGCAAATTCTCGGCCTCACGGGCCGTCGTTCCGGTGATCATGTGGAATACCCTCGATGCGGATCAATCCATGCGATAGCGTTCTTCGGCGACTCGATAGAGACGGCGCCAGAACGTCCGGTTGATCAAAACGACCGTCGCGACCAGCGTCAACGTCGCCGCCAGCAAAAGCGGGTAATCGCCGCTGGCGGTGGCCCGGGCGATCAACGCTCCCACGCCGGCTGTAGCGTGGGTTCGACCGCCGAATTCCACGTGCTCCGCCACAATGCTGGCGTTCCACGCGCCGCCGCTCGCGGTGATCGCCCCCGTGATGATGTACGGAAAGAGCGCCGGCAGGATCAGGGTGCGCCAGCGGTCGAGCGATGAAAGGCGGAGGAGATCCGTGGTGTACAGCAGGTCTTGGGGAATGGCCGTAGCTCCGGCAATAACGTTGAACAGAAGATACCACTGCGTCCCCATCAACATGAGGAGCACGGCGGCGATGTTCAAACCGCCCGGCGCCTCTAACAGGGCCAGCAGGACTACGGGGAAGAGCGCCGTAGCCGGAATGGAGGCGATAACCTGTACGATCGGTTGGAGAAGCGCGGCGAGCCGGCGGTTGGTCCCGATGAGCACCCCCGCCGGAACGGTCCAGAGCAGGGTGATCGCCAGCGCGATGCTCACCCGAAGAAAGGTGGCGACCATGCCTTTTCCCAGTTCCGTCCACGCCGGCGCAGGGAGCGCAGACAACAGCATCGCCGCGCGGTAACTTCCGTAAGCAAGGACAAGCCCGAAAGCGGTCAGGATCGCGATCGCGGAGCGGGGAAGCGCTGATCCCGATGGCGGTTCGGGTGGGGCGACAACGCCGCTCGCCCGACGCTGGAATTTTCCGTCCACCCATTCACTGAAGGGCCGCCAGACGCGCGTGCGGAACCTCTCTACGAGCCAGGCGCGTGAAACCAGATCGAGAAACCACGACCTGGGCGGTTCGTCGTCTTCGGTCATTTCCACCTTGAAGCGATCGGTCCATGCAATAAGCGGGCGCCAGACGAGCTGGTCGAGCAGGATGATCACCGTGACGAGCGCAGCCACGCCCAGGAAAACAGCGTGCGGATCGCCTTCGTGAGCTGCGGTCTGCAAATACGACCCGAGCCCCGGCAGGCGAAAATCGCGGCTCCCGACATTGAAGATCTCGGCGGCCATGAGAAAGAACCAACCGCCGGACCAGCTCATCATGCTGTTCCATAGCAGGCCGATCGCCGCGAAAGGGAGCTCAACGGTTTTGAAGCGCAACCAGGGATCGAGGCGGAAAACAGCGGCGGCTTCCCGCATTTCAGCCGGAATCGTCGTCATGGACTGGTAAAAGCTGAAGGTCATGTTCCATACCTGCGACGTGAAGATGAGCACGATGGCCGCCAGTTCAGCCGCGAGCTCCTGCGGCAAGACGGCGCTGAGGCTCAGTAGAACCACCGGCAGGAAAGAAAGAATCGGCACGCTCTGGAAGACGTCCAGCAACGGCATGAGCACCGTTCGCGCGACGCGGTTGCGGGCGGCAACGTAGCCGTAGAACAGACTGAAAAACAGCGAGAGGAAGTATGCCGCGGTCATGCGCCCGACCGAGAGCAAGGCGTACCAGGGCAGCGCCGACGGAGAAAGTGAAATCTCCGGACCGGCAACGACCGCGGGAACGTTGAATGCCATGCGCAGACCGGCGTACAGGATGCTGGCGATGCCCAGCAGAATGACCCCGTCGCCGAGTGTAAACGGCGGAGTCTCGGGCAGGGCTGGACTGAATCGAAATCGCCGCATCATCACCTCCGGGCCGCAACAGCCGTCGCCTGCCTATCGATGACGGCCAAACCCGGAAGCTTGCGGCGCCGAGGATTAAGCCGGACGATGACCGATAAGCAGCGGTGGATTATCCGGGAAATTCATATTCTGTTGCGACTCATAGTCCAGCGAGGAGCGGGAGTCAAGCAAATGTCCCGATACAGTCCGAGTTATGTCAGGGCCGGCCGAATCCTGCGGAGCGCCTCCCTGGCTCTCTTTCTTACCCTTCTCGACGCGTCATCGTGCGCGACGGTCTCGAGGGCCCTTCGCGCCCGTGGGTCGCGAAAGCCGCTCAAGGCCGCGACGGACCGGTACCGTATGATTTCCTCCGGGTCCGCCAGGAGCTTCACGAGGTAAGAGACGTTCGCCGGCAGACTGGCGCGATTCTCTCCGCAGGACGGACTGCAAAACCACGCCGTTGCCTCCGGAAAAGGCGGCTAGTATCATCAAACGGATCGGATCTCGGCACCGAGAAGCACAGGAATGGGATGAGCCGGCCCACAGGGCGTACGAGTCGAAATGCAACAGGTACTGACAAACTAGCCCATGTCAACTCGCGTACAGATCAGTCTCCCGAATCGTTCGGCTGTCCCCAACGGCTCTTCCTCGTTTGGCATTCGCTTCGACCGCAACGAATTCTCCGGCGCCTTTGGCGACATCGGCACGGACCTCCCGCTGATCGTCGGCGTCATCCTCGCCAGCGGGCTCGATGCTCCGAGCGTGCTCATCATGTTCGGCTTGATGCAGATCTTGAGCGGGCTGATCTATCGACTGCCGATGCCGGTCCAGCCGCTCAAAGCCATGGCGGTGATCGTGATCGGCCAGAAGGTCAGCCCCGATATTCTCTACGGCGGAGGGCTGGCGATAGGAATTACGATGCTGGTCTTGAGCGCGACGGGTCTCATCGACTGGCTGGCGCGGATCGTCCCCAAGAACGTCATACGCGGTATCCAGTTCGGCCTGGGGCTGCAACTGTCATTGCTGGCCTTGAAGGACTACGTGCAGGCCGACGGCGCCATCGGCCTGGGGCTGGCCGTCTTGGGTTTTACGATCACGCTGTTTCTCCTGGGTAATCGGAGATATCCGCCTGCGCTGATCCTCATCGGGCTCGGCATTCTCTACGCCTTCGCCTTCAAAGTGGATTCCTTCGACATTCAAAGAAGCATCGGCTTTCATTTGCCGGCGCTTCACGTCCCGACCGTGGACGCGATTCTCGCCGGCTGGCTACTCCTGGCCCTGCCCCAGCTTGCCCTGTCGCTCGGGAACTCGATCCTCGCCACCCGGCAGGTGATCGAGGACCTGTTTCCCGGCTATCCCGTCACCATCCGCAAGATCAGCTGGACCTACTCTCTCATGAATCTCGTCAACCCTTTTCTCAGCGGATATCCGACCTGCCACGGCTCGGGGGGAATGGCCGGACATTACGCCTTCGGCGCGCGAACCGGAGGCTCGGTGATTATCGAAGGGGCTCTCTACCTGATCCTGGGGCTCGTTTTCGGCACCGGCTTCGAGCAGGTCATTCAGATATTCCCGAAGCCAATCCTTGGCATCGTCCTTTTCTTCGAAGGGCTGACGTTGATCAAGCTGGTTGGCGACATGACCGGCTCTAAACAGAACTTCATGATCGTGCTGATGGTGGGGCTGGCAGCGGTCGGCTTGCCCTACGGGTACGTCATCGGACTTCTCGCGGGCACCCTGGTTGCTTACCTGACCGAAAAGGGCCTTGCGAGACTCGGCGAGTGAAATGGTATTCGTCGCGTCGGCCCGGTCGGGAACTGAAATAGACCCACTTTGCGGCCATGCTAGCCTCCGGGTCGGACCGCTTCGGGCCGTCGCGTAAGCGCGCGCGAGGAGCCGGTCACAGCCGGGCGCGAGCGTGACTGCAATGGAGGAAACCCATAGTGCGGCAAGAACCGCAGTCAACACGTCCATGGTGTAGTGCGCCCGAAGAACGAGGACCGTCGAAATCTCAATTGCGGCGATCAAGACAGACGCGACCTTAAGCCACGGGTGTCCGCGGCGCCAGAGCTCGGTCGCTCCATAGACAGCGATCGCGGTGTGACCAGAGAAGAAAAAATCATTCCCGGTCTCATAGGTGACGAGCAGCTACGGTATTCCGGGGTTGCGCCATATCATTTGCGGCGGCGGTGGCAACGCGATCAGAGCTTGGCGGACTTGTAAAGGAGGGGATGGGGTCAGATCTTTACTATTGACATTATGGTCCGTTTCAGGATAGAGGTCGGGGCCTATGGCCCGGCCCTTACGGATCCTGTTTGCGGATGCGTACTATCATGTGACCTGCCGGGGTAACGAAAGAAGACCGATCTTTCGTGACGACACCGATCGAGCCACTTTTGTCGGTAAGCTCAAGGCGTCGAGTGAGATTTACGGCGTTGGGGTTCATGCCTACGTGCTGATGCCGAACCACTTTCATCTGATCGTGCAGACTCCCAGGGCGAATCTTCCCCAATTCATGAGGCATTTTAATATCAGCTATACGGCGGCGTTTAATCGGCGGC
>DATLYW010000043.1 GCA_035574315.1 Candidatus Zixiibacteriota bacterium | reverse complement strand
GTCCGACTCGCCCGCCGGAAAGAAGTCCCGCCGCTCTTCACCGGAGGCCGGGAACGCTTCCGAAGGCTCCCCACCACCCCGCAAGCAATGACGTACCGCGCGCGGCCGCCGGAGAGGGAGGGCCGTTCCCTCTCCGGGCCGGCCGCTTCGGCGTTCGGTGAGCGCGGGTCAACGGTGGCAGGGAACACTGCGCTGGTCGGGCAGCTCGCGCAGCTCCGAAAATCCCAGGGCGAGCGCTTTTCCCAGATCCCGGCCGTCGATCTCGTAGACGTTGATCAATCCGGTTTCGGCGCCGCACACGGCGATCCGCCCGCGCCCGTCATGGGCGCACGAGAAGGAGAGCACCGAGACCCCGTTCTTCGCCAGCGTCTCGGCCATGACTTCCGGCGCAACCCCGCCGGAACCGCATTGCACGGCGCCGGCATACCTGTAAACCCTTACCCTCTCGGGAGAAGCGCTTCGTGCCTCCGGCGCGCAGCCGCTGCACAGCCACGCCGCGGCGAAGAAAAACCAGCCTGCGCGGACTACCGGAACGCGGTTCTTCAAGTTTCCACGCTCTCCGCAGGGCCGGCCGCCTGGCTCCGAAGCCTGTCGCCTGCTCGGGACCTTCGGCCCCGGACACAAGACCCGAGGGCAAGAGACTGGACACGAGGCCCGGCAGGTTCACGCCCGGCGCCACGATTGCAATTCGATGACGTTGCCCTCAGGGTCCGTGACGTAACACCAGGTGACCGTGGCTCCCGACGCGGTGCATAGCGAAACCACCTCACCGATCGCCCTGCCTCCCGCGGCGAGAACTGCAGCCCTGGCATCCGCGACCGAGGCGACCTCGAACGCGATGTGGCCGAAGCCCGGGCGATTCACCGCCGGCTCCGGCCTCTCCACGAGGCGCGAGTAGGTAAAGATCTCCAGGGTCGGCCCGTTCGGCCCGTGTCCCGGCAGGCGCAGATGGGCTCCGCGGAGCGATGCCTGCGGCACCCCGGTTCCGGCCTCCAGCTCGGGCCCGGAATAGTCCCGCTCGGGCGGAACGACGACGCAACCGAACTGCGTCTCGTAGAAATGCGCCAGCGCTTTCCAGTCGCGCGCGATGAGGTTCGTGTGAACGTAGCGGGCGCCCTCGATCATGCGATGGTCTCGTCCGTGCTCGCTCCGGTCCCGCGGCGGGCCACCCCGCGGCTACTTCCTGGAGAGCTCCGCCGCGGCCTGCCTGGCGAAACGCCACTCGACGATGTCGGAAAGGGGCACCTCCCGGCTGGTCTTCCGCGTCCCCTGGATCATCTGCACGACCTGGCGCATGAGATCGTCCGGGACCGTGCCGTTTCGGGCGTAGATCGGGAGCGCGTCCCGGTACACTTGCTCGCGGATCTCCCGATCCTTGATCCCCCAGCTCTTTTCCATGATCCGGAGGATGTCGTCCTTGTGCGTGTGGATGTAGTCGATACCCTTCAGGATCGCCCGGATGAGCCTGACGATCTCGTCGGGCTTTTCCCTGATCCGGTCGCGGTGCACGGCGACGCCGCCGAGCGGGACTTTCAGGATCTCGTTGAAGGCGATGATCTCGCGGAAGCCCCTCTTTTGCGCCATCTTGTTGAAGGGCGGCTGCAGCATCACGGCCTGCACCGAGCCGCTTTCCAGCGCTGCGTAGCGGCTCGGCGTCCCGCCGATCTGCAGGAACGTGACGTCCTTCTCCGGGTTGAGGCCGTACTTCCGCAGGATCATCGTCACCTGCATGTGGGGCGCGCCGCCGAAGCTGCTGATGCCGACGATCTTTCCCTTCAGATCCTCGACCCTCTTGATATCCGCGTGGGTCACCAGGACATGCTCCCCTCCCTCCATCACCACCGCCACGATGCGGATCGGCAATCCCGAAAGAGCCGCGCCGACCATGTTGCTGAAGGTCCCGCCGTAATCGATGTTTTTCGCCGCCAGCGCGTTCACCACGACCTGGTTCTGCATCACGATCAGCGACACGTTGAGCCCCTCAGCCTTGAAGAACCCTTTCTCTTCGGCCACCACGTGCGGGAGGGCGACGCTGCCGCTGCGATTGGTGAGGCCGAACGTGATCCTTTGCTCGTCCGCCGCCCCGGGAGAGACCGGGAAGAAAAGCCCCAGCGAAACCAGGCAAGCGTAGATCGCGCACCGTAACGTTCTCATGGCCGCCCCTCGAGAAAGGATTTCCGGCCGCAGCCCCATGTCGCGCCGGCCCGGATGCAGCCCCACACTAGTCGGGGCGAAAGTCCCAGTCAAGGCGAGCCCACCACCGCCGCCGCGTGCACCTACCCCGGGCGCCGCGATTTCTGCTAGGATGGCGGCCAAAGGACCGGCGACCGCCCGTATGATCGATCGCAGCGAGCAGCGTCTCAAAACCCTCTTGCCCGCATCGAGCCTCGGCCTGCTGACCGCGGCCTTCATCATCGCCAAGACCGGCCGTGACGCCCTTTTTTTCCAGGGCACATCGGGACTCCTGCAGCTGCCGCTGATCTACATAAACATCGCCGCCGCGTCGCTCCCGCTCGCCATAATCTTCGTACAAGCGATGAAGCTCTGGGGCGCGCGGCGGGCGCGCATCGGCCTCTTGCTGCTTGCGGCGGCCGCGATGGCGGGCGCGGCGCCGTGGTTGCAGCCGGGCAGTCGCCCGCTCACCCTCGCTGTCTTCATGCTCATCCCGGCGGCCTTCGGGCCCTTGTTCGCGAGCCTCTGGCTCCTCGCCGCCGACATCTTCGAGACGACCGACAGGCGCGCCGCCGCGCGCGCCTTCAGCAACATGGGAGCCTCGAGCCTTGCCGGGGGCATGCTTGGCGGCCTGATTTCGAAGGCGCTCGCTCCTCATCTCGATCCGAAATGGCTGGTTTTCGCCGGAGCCGCGCTTGTGGTCGGGGTTATCGCGCTGGTGGTGCGCACGCACCGGAGATTTCCCCCGAGCGCGTCCCGCAAAGGGCCGGTCGATAGCAAAAGCGGCTTTCTCGGCCCGCTGCGGAGCAAGTATTCCCTCACCCTGCTGTTGATCTCGATGACCGGAGCGCTCGCCGGGCTGCTGATCGATTTCCAGTTCTACGCCGCCGCAGCGGCCGCCGCGCTGGGGCCGAGGGGCAATACCGGGTTCTTCGCGAACTTCTACATCATGCTGAACCTCGGCTCCCTCTTGCTTCAGCTGTTCGCCACTCCGAAAATCCAGGATCGTATCGGCCTGCGCGGCGGCTTGATGGTGCTGCCGCTGGCGCTGATCGGCGGCGCGACGTTCGTGACCGCGGCCGCCACCGCGATCAGCCGATCGGTCTTGAAAGTCACCGAGGGAGGGATCAGGTCCTCGATTCACCGATCGATCTGGGAACAGGCTTTTCTTCCGGTCGATTCCGCCGAACGCTCCGCCGTCAAGCTGGCGGTGGACGGCGTCGGCGCTCGAGTCGCCGAAGCGGGCGGCGCGCTGATCATTCTCGTCTGGCTCAAACAGGCCGTTCCGGACGGAGTCCTCACGATGCCCCTCGACACGCGCTGGATGAGCTGGCTCACCCTGGCGACCGTGGCGGTCTGGCTCGCCGTGACGCGGGCCCTGCGCGCCGAGTTCAAACCAGCCGGAGCGGTCGACGTCGACTGCGAGCGCTTTCCCGAGCAGTGCCCGTGCACGACCGAACTCGGCAAAGGCATTCGCTGAACCGCTTTTTCCACGGGAAATCGGCGGCGTTCCCATTGACGCTGGTTTGCGGCGATGATAGCGTCCGCCACACGGCACAAGGAACCCATCGCGGGAGAGATCGATTATGGAAGGGGTCATTATCGTCACCGGGGGGGCCGGCGGCATCGGATCGGCGGTTTGCAAGGATCTCGGCGGTGCGGGCCTGCAAGTCGCGGTTGCGGACTACGCGGAAGAGGCCGCGGAGAGGATCGCGGCCGAGATCCGCGGCGCGGGAGGCGAGGCTTTCGCGGTCCGCGTGGACGTCGGCGACAAGGAGAGCGTTGCGAGAATGACGGCCGAAACCCTTCGGCGGTACGGGCGGATCGACTATCTGCTCAACGGGGCGGGCGTCATGACGCGCGTGCCGGTCGTCGATATGCCGGAGGAGGAATGGGATCGGGTCCTGAGGATCAACCTCAAGGGGGCTTTTCTGTGCTCCCAGGCGGCCGCCCGACACATGATCGCGCGGCGCGCCGGCCGCATCATCAGCATCGCCTCGGGACGCGGGGTGGCGGGACAGGCGCGCGCTGCGCACTACGCCGCGTCCAAGGCCGGCGTCATCGCCCTGACCAAGTCGCTCGCGATGGAGCTCGCGCCCCACGGCGTCACCGTCAACTGCATCTGCCCGGGAGCCACCGACACACCGATGTCCCGGGCCGGCTCGACGCCCGAGGAGTTCAAGAAACGGCAGGAGGTCCCCCCGCTCATGAACGGCCTCACCACGAAGGAAGAGATCAACGGCCTGATCCGCTACCTGCTTTCCGACGCCACCCGCTTCGTCACCGGCCAGACGTTCTTTCTCAGAACCCCGAGGTAGGCCCTCGCGGTACGTTTGCCCGGGGGCCGCGGTGATCGTCAACTGCGCCGCGTACGAGGGAGGAAGAAAGCTCGCCGACATTCCGGTCGCCGAGGTCCCGGACTATCTCGCGCGGCCGGAGACCTTCGTCTGGATCGCGCTCAAGGACCCGGAAAACGGCGAGCTGGAAACCCTGCAGGCGGTTTTCGGGCTCCCGGAGCTCGCCGTCGAAGACGCCAAGCACGGCCACCAGCGGCCCAAGATCGAAGAGTACGGCGATTCGCTCTTCGTCGTGCTGCACATGATCGAACGGGCGGGAGCCGAGCTGCTCGTGGGCGAGATCGACATTTTCGCCGGGCGCAACTACGTGCTTTCGGTCCGCCGCCAGGCGGCGCGGGGTTTCGCGGACGTGCGCGCGCGCTGCGAGAAGGAACCCGAGCTGTTGCGCCACGGCCCCGGCTATGTGCTCTACGCGCTCATGGACGCGGTCGTCGACGGCTACTTTCCGATTCTCGACGCGCTCGAGAGCGAGCTGGAGACGATCGAGGACGGGATTTTTTCCAATCAATCCAGCCGCGCCACGATCGAGCAGATCTACGAGCTCAAGCGCAAGCTGAACGTCGTCCGCCACGCCACCGAGCCGCTGCTCGAGGCGACCAGCCGCCTTTTCGGGGGTCGCGTCCCGCAGATCTGCGCCGGCCTGCAGGATTATTTCCGCGACATCTACGACCACCTGACCCGCCTCAATCAATCGAACGACGGGTTGCGCGATATGGCGACCACGGCGATGTCGGTCAACCTTTCGTTGATCACGATGCAGGAGAACGAGGTGACCAAGCGCTTCGCCGCCTACGGCGCTCTGGTGGCGGTCCCCACGATGATCGCGGGAGTCTACGGGATGAATTTTCAGCACATGCCGGAGCTGGGCTGGGTCTACGGCTACCCCTTGTCGCTGCTCGCGATGGCGGTGATCGATCTTTACCTGTTCTACCGCTTCAAACAGGCGAAGTGGCTGTAGCGGCGGGCAGAGCCCTAGTTGATCAGTCCGGTGGAGCTGTCGTAGGTGAAGCTCGCCTGCGAGCCGTTGGACTTGCTCGCCGTCAGCGTGTAGGAGGTCGGCGTCGTGATCGTAATCGTCAGGGAAACCCCGTCGGTCTGACGAAAACCGACCGCCTGGATCGCCGCGACCGTGGACGGATACGTACGGTATTCCGCGTAGTAGCTCTCCATCGCGATGGCCGCGTTCTTGAGGTCGTTTTTCATCTCCGTATCCACCGCACGGCTTCTGTAGGCCATGAACTGCGGTATGGCGACCGCGGCCAGCAATGCGATGATCGCCACCACCACCAGAAGCTCGATCAAGGTGAAGCCGTGGTCGCAGCGGCGCGCCCCTTGCGGGCGAAAAAGGGGAAGCTTCATCTGGCCCCTGCCGAAATTACTTTTATATCACAACCAGTTTGGCATGGCCAGCAGAGAACCCCGGTTCACGTTGCGGTCCCGGCCCGGGCGGTCTCTTCGCCCGGGCTCCGAGATCCGAACGTCGGCATTCTGGCCTCGGCCCCGCGCTTGCGGCACTCTTCCAGGAAGATCCTGTGGATGGCGGGATCCTGGTCCTCGTATTCGATTTGTGCGCCCCCCTTCTTGACGTCTTCTCCGGTGTCTTTCAGATCCTCGATCTTGAACTTGAAGCCCCAGGGCTTGAGCGCCAGATAGCGGGCCGGTTCCGGACCGGGATTGAAGTGCTGGTGCCACCACTGCAGCGGGGGCGTGAACATGCTCATGGGCCCCCAAGAAACTCTTTTTTTTCTCTGGTCCTGTCCTTCTTCCCAGAGGAACGAATAGCCCGATCCGGTGAGGATCACGATGTGCGCGCCCGCGCCATGGCGGTGCGCTTTTTTGTACTTCCCCGGCGGAAACTCGGAGAGATGAGCGCTCATGGTGTTGTCGACGAAATGGAACAGCGAGGTGCGGTTCTCGCCGCCTCGTTCCTTGTAATCCTTGGGCTGAAACGACCAGAGATCGGCGATGAAGTTCGACTCCCACGCCCGCCCCTTCTTGACGTCGGGGAGGTAGCGCCCTCCCTTGCCCCATTCGTCCGCGCCGCCGCTGTACCGGTCGGAGAAAACAAAGGGATTTTCGAAAATGTAATCGAGATTACGGTAACGGTTGATGACCACCGGCGCGTCGGTCAGGGAGATCATGCGTACGGGCTCCCCGCCCTGCGCGTTGAAATGCTGGTGCCAGGCGTTGAGCGGAATTGCGAAGAGGCTGCCTTTCTGCCACTCCAGAGTGTGTTTTTTCCCGCCCTCGTTCCAGATCGTGGTCGCACCCTGGCCCTGGAGAACGAAGATCGCTTTCTCGTACAGGTGGCGCAGAGGCTTGAGCTGCCCGCCGGGAGGGATCTCCTCGACGAGGAGATCGCAGGTGCCGCCCGCGCCGTCCTGGTTGACGAATGCCGCCTTGCCTCCGCTGCGCTCCCAATCGCCGAGCTGCACCGACAGCAGGTCCTCGACGATGAACCCCTTGTAGACCGGGATTCCCTCCCATTCCTGATAGATTTCGTAGGGACTTTTCGGAGCGTACGCCGCCGCTTCGTTCAATCTCCTCATAGGCCCTCCACGCGTCGCCGCTAAGCTCCCGATCTCCAGGCATCAAAGCGCGCAGGCGAGAAGCTCGGCTCCGTCTCGCCCCCGCGAACCAGTCTCGCCGCCAAAGCCCCGACCGCAGCGCTTGTGGTCACGCCGTGGCCGCCGAGCCCGGCCACCCAGAAAAAGCCCTCGAGCCGCGGGTCCCAACCAATAACAAACTTCCCGTCGCCGCTCAACGTCCTGAGGCCCGCCCAGCACCGCTGGATCGACACTCTCGCCAGCCGCGGGACGCAACGAGCGATTTTCTCGGCGAGCGCCTCGCCTACCGCAGGGTCGACCGGCGGATCTCCGGGCGGGAACTCGTCCTGATCACAGGCGCACAACAACAGTCCCTCGCCTTCGGGCCGAAAATAAAAGTCATGGCTGACGTCCCACACGAAGGGCCACCCCGAGTCCACCCAGGAGAGCGGACCGGATACGAAAAGGTGGCGACGGCAGGCCCGCAGCGGAAGCTCGGCTGCCCCGGCCATGCGCGCCACGGCGTTGGCCCAGGCCCCGGCGGCGTTGATGATCGTCCGGGCGCGGACCACCTCCTCTCCCGTCGCGACCTCGAATCCCCCGGCCGCGCGCCTGATTGAGCGGACCGCGCAACCGTAGCGAATCTCGACACCGCGGGCGGCCGCACCCTTCAAGTACCCCGTGAGCAGCGCGTGAATGTCCACGACCCCGTCGGTGGCGCACCAGGCTGCCCCGTCGAACTCGGCTCCTTCCAGGACGGGCACCCGGCGCCTGGCCTGCTCCGGCGTCCAGAATTCGACCTCGATGCCCAGACGCCGGCCCACCTCCGTGTCGCGCCGAAGCCTTTCCACCCCGTCGCCGCTGGCCAGCAACAACGAGCCGTTGCGCTTGAAACCGACCGGCACCTGCCAATCGGGCGGCAGCGCCCGCAAGAAGGCGGCGCCGTCGCGGGCAAGCGGTTGCAGGGCCTCGTCCGGGACACACTGCCGTATCATCGCGGCGTTGCGACCCGAGGCATGGAAGCCTGGAACCGGCTCCTGCTCGACGACCAGCACGCCGCCCGCGCCGCTGCGGGCGAGATGGTAAGCTGTCGCGGCGCCGGCAAACCCCGCACCGATCACGACGTGCTCCCAAGACCTCATACGCTATTCATAACCCATTCGGCTCCGTTGGGCCAGCCGGCTCCTCGAACCGACCGGCCGCAAGACGGGTTGGAAGGGTTGGCCGCGAGAGTTTTTTTTGATCTCGAACTGCGCTATAGTCGCCCCATGCGGATCCATCGGTACACCCAGTGGGATGGTACGCAGGAAATCCGCTTTCCGACCACCGAAGATCTCCTCAAGCACCTGTCGGACAATCTCCTCGAAGAGGAAGGCATCCGCCGCGCTCTGCGCGACTTGATGCGGCGCGGCTTCACGTCGGAGGACGGACAGCGCTCGGTTCGGGGCCTGAGGGACTTCTTGCGCCAGGCCGAGGAGAAGCGGCGCGAGCTCCTCAACAGGTATTCCCCCGATTCGTTCAAGCTCTCTCCCGAGGAGGCCCGCGCGTTGAGCGACAAGCTCAACAGCCTCGCGGAGAAGCTCGAGGCCTACCATGAAAAGATGAAAAACTTCATGGAGCGCCTGAGCGGCCGCTATGCCGCCGACATGAACGAGCTGGCGCGCAAGATGCAGGAAGCCTACCGGCGCTACCAGGAGCTGCGCCAGCGGCTGCAGAACCAGATCGCCGAGCGCAGCATGCGGCGCCCGGGAAACCTCGCGGGCCAGGACCCCCAGGCGCTGATGGAGATGCTCGACCGGCTGAGCAAGCTGCTCGAAGACGAGAACTTCCTGCAGAACCTGCCCAACCTGCTCGACGCCGCGGTCGAGGACCTCGACGCCATGCTCGAGAATCTCGACTCGCTGACCCAGGAGCAGCTGGGACAGCTGAGCGACATGCTCAACCAGATGCACCAGCTGGAGCAGCTTCTCAACCAGTATCCGTTCCAGGGAACGCAGCGGATGGGAATGGGCGAAGCCGGGCAGATCCTGGGACAGCTGCGCGGCCTGGAGCGCTTCCTTCGATGGGGTCAGCGCGGGATGGGCGACCCTTCGGACCTCGATCTCGAAGAGATCCGCAGGCTGCTCGGCGAAGAGGCCTACGAGAACCTCAAGTACCTGAAGGAAGTCGAGCAGCGACTCGAGGACGAAGGCTACATCGTCCGGACGAACTACGGTCTGCGCCTCACCCCGAAGGGCATGCGCAAGATCGGCGACAAGGCGCTGCGCGAGATCTTCCAGATGCTCAACAAGAACCGCTGGGGCGATCACCCGACGGGGCTGCGCGGCTTCCTCGGCGACCGAATCGAGCAGACGAAACGCTACGAGTTCGGCGACCCGCTCCACGTGAACATCGGCGAGACCCTGATGAACTCGCTCGAAAGCGGCAAGCGCGGCATCCCGCTCAGGATCGGCCCCGAGGACTTCGCCGTCCACCGGGTGGAGTACTCGACGACCAGCGAGACGGTGCTGTTGATCGACGTGAGCTACTCGATGCTGATGAACGACGCGCTTCACGCGGGCAAGAAGGTGGCGCTCGCGCTCCATCGCCTGATCGAGACCAAGTACCCGCAGGACACGCTCCATCTGGTGGCGTTCCGCTCCAACGCCAAGCTCATCCGCGCCGAGGATCTCCCGTCCATCGTATCGCTCACCTACTTCATGGAGCACGGCACCGACATCAAGGAGGCGCTGCGCTTCGCGCGCCAGCTCCTCGGCCCGCACCGCGCCGCCAACCGGCAGATCATTCTGATCACCGACGGCGAGCCGACGGCGGCGAACCTCGACCGGGGCGGCCGGCTTCACAGCGGCTGGGGATCGGCGATGCTCCACGGCCGCATCGTCCGGGAGACGCTCAAGGAGGTCAAGCGCTGCACCCAGAGTGGCATCAAGATCAACACCTTCATGCTCGGCACGGATTTTTACCGCCAGGGTTTCGTCGACCAGCTCTCCCGTCTGAACACCGGGCGGGTTTTCTACACCTCGCCCGATCAGATCGGGACTTACATCATGGTCGACTACATCGCCAACAAGCGCAAACGGATCGGCCGCTAGGTCCTGATTTCATCAACGGTTGGACCGCCGGGCGCACATCTGCCGAGGCCCGGCTGCTGCCGACATAACAAAAGTTCCTCCGCTTCCCGGTTTTTGGATCGAATTTTGGTAGCTTGAACGATCGGACCGCCGCCGCGCTGCGG
This sequence comes from Candidatus Zixiibacteriota bacterium, assembly GCA_035574315.1. NCBI lineage: Bacteria > Pseudomonadati > Candidatus Zixiibacteriota > Candidatus Zixiibacteriota bacterium. The sequence continues at coordinate 837 of DATLYW010000043.1, read as the reverse complement.
GATCGAGTTCGGGCCTTGCCGGCCGCGCTTACGAGGCGTCTTGCTCCGTCACCAGCGCCAGCACGCCGGTATAGGCGAAGAGGTGATTGGCGGCACCGAGCGGCGCCAGCTCGTAGCCGCCGAACATCCCCACGAGCGGAAAGTCGCCGAAGCGGCGCTGAATGTAAGCGGTGTCGATTCCGGGAAAGCCGTAAAGCGAGGCGCCCCGGGCGCAGCAGTTGAAATAAAAGCCGAACGCGGGGCGCTTGCAGTCCAGCCGCGCGGCCTGCCGGTCGAGCATCTGGATCAGGTCCTCTCGGGCTCGCGGTCCGTCGCGCAGCGCGAAGACGATCGTGTCGCCTTCCCTGGGGGTCTCGGCGATGGCCACCGTTCCGCGGGCGGGGTCGAGCCCGACGATGTTCCGCACAAGATAACGCCCCTGCTCGATCTCACCGCGTTCCCGCGACGGAGGAAGGCCCACGAACACGTAAGCCAGCGCGCGCCGCAGGTCCTCGAGCAGGGGGCCTTTGAGCAGCCCGGTGAATACCTGGAACGCGGGCCGCCGGTCGATCTCGAAGATGACGTTCTGCAGGCTCCTGGTGATCGTCATCGGCTTCGTGATCGGCTGGCATCCCTGCGTGACGTCGACGTGCACGTTGAACCCGCCCCAGAGATGCAATCCCGAAACCGAGTTGCTCAAGACGAGATCGCCGCTCATCTGGTAAGTGGCGCCCTGCGTCCCGTTCTCGGACGAGCCGGCTCCGATGACCGGGTAGTGGCCGGCCTCTCGCAGCACGGCGTCGAGCAGCCGGCGCGGCTGGCCGTTGTAGGTGTCCGGGAACAGCAGGGAGAGGCGGC
>DATLYW010000042.1 GCA_035574315.1 Candidatus Zixiibacteriota bacterium | reverse complement strand
GAGAGGCGGCGCGGCCCCGCCGTGCCGCGCATTTGCCTGCCGATGTCGGCGCCCACCGAATCGTCGCGGCCGCGCAGGGGATGGAAGAGAAAGACCTTTCCGTGGATTTCGTCCGAGCGAAGCGCGAGAACCGCCAGGCCGGGCTCTCCCTCGATCTCCCCGCCCGCCGTCAAGACGCCGGCGGCGCTCGAGCCGATGATCCGGTCGGTGCCCGAGAATCGCTTGAGAGTCCCGACCAGTCGCTCCTTGTCCGCGAGGTGATCGACGGTGAAAAAGGCCACGACCAGATCGGCCCGGTCCACCTGAGCGCGGGCCATGGCCTCGCCGCACGCCTGCTCGGCGGCCTGCAAGGTATTGCGACTCGAAGAGCTCCCCGCTCCGGCGCGAATCACGGCGCCAAATATAGGCGAGGCGGTGGCATTCCGGCAAGAGTCGGCCCGAGGGCTCCCGACGGGGGAACCCGCGGGAATTTTTGTTGAAGAACGAGGCGAAATTTATTAACTTCAACCTGAATGCACGGCCAGGCGAGCCCACTTCGATGAAGATCGTACAGATTCCTCTCCTGCGGGACAACTACGGTTATCTGATCATCTGCCCGAAGACCAACCAGGCCGCCGTCGTCGATCCATCGGAAGCGGAGCCGGTGCTCGAGCGCGCGGAGCGGGAGCAGACCCGGCTGGTGGCGATCCTCAACACCCACCACCATCGCGATCATACCGGCGGCAACGAAGGGCTCCTGAACGGGAACGGCCTGGAGGTTTACGCCCACGAAAGCGACCGCGGGCGCATACCCGGCCTCACCCGCGGCCTTCGGGAAGGCGACTCCGTCAGGATCGGTGAGCTGGAAGGCAAGGTCCTCTTCATACCCGGCCACACCACGGGCCACGTGGCTTACCTGTTCGGCGGCGCGTTGTTCTGCGGTGATACGCTTTTCGTCGCAGGCTGCGGCCGTCTCTTCGAAGGCACGCCGGAGCAGATGCAGGCGTCGCTCAGCAAGCTGGCAGCCCTGCCGGACGACACGAAGGTCTATTGCGGCCACGAGTATACGGAAACCAATCTGCGGTTCGCGCTCACGCTGGAACCCAGGAACTACAAGCTCGCCGCCAAGTACGAGCGCGTCCAGGGACTGCGCTCGCGCGGCGCCCCGACGGTTCCTTCGACCATCGGTGAAGAGAAGGAGACCAACCCGTTCCTGCGGTGGGACAGCAAAGAGCTCAAAGAGACCCTCAGGCGCGATCATCCCGGGCTCGCCATGAATCCGGTCTCGGTGTTCGCGCAGGTCCGCAAGCTCAAGGACCAGTTCTAGACGGTCGGCGCGTCGCCGCAGGACCGGCCGGGCTCACCGCGGATCGGGGGTTCGTCGCTCGCGGCGTAAGGGGAGGGGTGCGGCGGGATGAATCTGAGAGAAAAAACCTACCTCTGGCATGTGGCGCTGCTGCGCCTCTACATCGGTTACTACTTTTTCTACCAGGGAATCCGCAAATTCCAGCGGGATTTTCCCCACGGCGACTGGATCGGACGGCAGATCGGAGATATCCCCGCTCTGGATCTCTATCCCTGGTACAAGTCCTTCCTGCTCCAGTACGTCGTCCCGCACCGTGAGCTCTTCGGGTATCTCGTGATGGGAGGCGAGATCCTCGTCGGCGCCTGTCTTTTTCTCGGAGTCCTGACGCGGTTGACCGCGCTCTCCGGGCTTTTCCTGCTGGCGAACTACGTGCTCGGGCCGGGGATGGCGCGGGGGGGCGTGACCCTGGCCCAGCAACAGACGTTCATTGTCGCGCTCGTGGTGATCTTTCTTTCGAACGCGGGCCGGACGCTCGGAATCGACGGGCTTCTCTCCCGCGGTTCCAGGGGGCCGCGATGAGCCTGTCCGGTTGCGCCACCCGCGCGGGCACCGAAAACTACCGCCGCCGGTTCGCCGGCGCGATCCCCGACGGTCACTTCCGCCTTTCGCAGGATCTGTGGCTTTCGTCGATCGGCATCGGCACTTATCTCGGCAACCCGGACGACGCCACCGATCGGAAGTACCGGGCCGCGCTGATCGCCGCCGTCGAGCTCGGCTGCAACGTCATCGACACCGCGGCGAACTACCGGTGCCAGCGCAGCGAACGGAGCGTCGGGGAAGCGCTGAAGGAGCTGTCGGCCAGAGGATACCGGCGCGAGGAGATCGTGATCGCGACCAAGGGCGGATTCATTCCCTACGACGGGGCGCCGCCGGAGGATCCGCGCCTCTATTTCGAGGAAGCGTTCGTCAAGACCGGCATCGCCTCGCTCGCCGACGTCGTCGGCAGCTGTCATTGCATGACCCCGAAGTACCTCCGCCACCAGCTCGAATGCAGTCTGCGCAACCTCGCCCTCGACTGCATCGACGTTTACTACCTCCACAATCCCGAAATTCAGCTCGGACGGGTTTCTCCGGACGAGTTCAGGGCCCGGTTGACGCGCGCCTTCGAGACGCTCGAAGAGGCGGCGGCCGCCGGCAAGATCCGCCACTACGGAACGGCCACGTGGAACGGCTATCGCAATCCCCCTTCGGCGAAGGATTATCTCTCGTTGAGCGAGGTTGTCGAGCTGGCGGCGAAAGCGGGCGGGCGGGAGCACCGCTTCAAGTTCATCCAGCTTCCCGTGAATCTGGGAATGACCGAGGCCCTGTCGCTCGCCAACCAGAACGTGGGCGGCGCGGCGATGACGCTGCTCGAGGCGGCGGAACGTCTGGGGATCACGGTCATGGCCAGCGCGTCGATCCTTCAGGGCCAGCTCGCGCGCAACCTGCCGGGGCTGATCGCAGAGACCTTTGAGGGACTGGAATCCGACGCGCAGCGCTCGCTGCAGTTCGTGCGCTCCACCCCCGGCGTGACCACCGCGCTGGTCGGCATGAAGCAGGTCGCGCACGTCGAGGAAAATCTGAGGACCGCACGTGTCGCCCCGGCGTCCTGGGAGCAATACTCGAAACTGTTCCAGGCGGCGAGCTGAAACCCGTTTTCCGTCCGGCGTCCAACGTTCCACGCCTCGCGTTCGCTCCGATCCCGACTTCCGTTCTTTTTCACGCCCGACTTTTGCGCCGGGTTTCCGCAGCGGACCGCGACAGAGCGAGGGCACCACCCCGACCAGGAAGATGCAAGAACGCGAAATTTCAAGGCCGCTGTGCTTCGAGGCGCTCAAGGTCGTCGCCGGGCGGCGGCTTTGATCGAAGTATCCCGACCGATACTTGCCCCGGAAGTGCCGACCCGTCGTCTTCGCTGCGGTGGGGTTGTCCTTCGTTCCGCATCAGTCCCGACCGCGGGAATCCCGCATGAACGGCCGCCCGCCGCCGGTTATTCAGTTTTCGGTTTCCCGCAGAAGGGTTTTCGGCTCCGGGAATCAATTACCCGTCAACCAGTCGATGTCGCCGAACATTTCTTCGAGCCGGCGGAGGACTCCGTCCGGCAAGGGTGGCTTGAGCAGGGCCTCGATGTTGTCGCGGAGATGATCGGGGTTTCCCGTCCCCGTGAGCACGACGTCGATGCCCGGCTCGTGCCTGCAAAAACGGTAGGCCGCCTCCGGCAGCGTGGACGCGCCGCTCTCGCGGAGCACGAATCCAAGCGGCTCGGCGGCCTCCAGCGCCGCCGCCGCTGCAGCGTTCCTCCGCAGCAGCTCCTCCCGCAGAGCGCGCAAGCGCTCGGGCCGGCTGAGCGCCCGGCGCACCGCGAACATCCCCAGCACTCCGGTCTTGTTTTTCCGGGCCAGCGGGAGAACCGTCTTTCGCGCCGAGGGATTCAAGAGGTTGAAGCCGACCATGACGACGTCCCACGGATCGTCGGGAAGGCTTTCGCGAAGCATCGCATGCGAAGGATCGGGCACGAACGCCTCCGTCACGCCGATGAAACGGATCTTTCCTTCGTCCCGAAGCCGGCTCATCACCGGCAGAAGTCTTTCCCTGGCGAAAGGGTAGTCGCGCGGCTCGAGGCCGTGCAGATGATAGACGTCGACGTAGTCCGTCCGAAGATCCCTCAGGCTCCGCTCCAGCCCCCTGCGGAGCTCCGCTCCGGGATCCGGGTGGTCCCGGGCCGGGACCGTTTTCTTCGTCGATATCACGAGCCGCTCGCGCGGCAGGCCGGCGATCGCTTTTCCCACTACCGGCTCCGTCCCGTAGGATTGCGCGGTATCGAGAAAGTTGACGCCGAGATCGATCGCCAGTCGGACCAGCGCCACCGCGGCCGCCTCGGACTCGCGGCTGTCGCGCAGACCGAGCCGGCTCGGGCCGCCGCAGCCGAGCCCCGCGACGCTCACGCACAACCCGGTCCGTCCGAGCGTGGTGTATTCCATCGCGACCCGATTGGTTCTGGAGCGTCGATCATTGCCATGGTCCGACCGCCCGAACCTTTACTCCCACGTCACCCGCACTCCGAGGACCTGCCCCGTCGCACGCAGCGTGCCTCCCGCCGACAGCGTGCAGCTCACCCAGACCTTTCGCCCTTCCCATCGCTCGATGCGGGCGCGAAGCTCCACCGGCCGGTCCACCGGCGCGGGCCTGAGATACGAAACGCTCATGCTCGCCGTGACGTAGCCGATGCGGGGCGCGCTCCCGATCGGCCGGCCTTCCGCACGGTACGCCGCCGCAATGGCGAGATTCAAGCTGTGGCAATCGATCAGCGACGCGACGATCCCGCCGTAAAGCACGTCCCTGGAGCCGCCGCAATGATGCGGCTGGGGCTGCCACGTGGCGACCGCTTCGTCGCCGTCCCAATAGCTCTTGACGTGCAGACCTTTCGGATTGTCGGCCCCGCAGCCGTAGCAGTGACGCACCGAGCCCTGGTCTTGAAAAGCCGTTCCGTCCACGCCGTGCGTTCCCCCTTCCGCTACTCGCGGGTCTCGAGCTTCAGAGCGGCCGAGTTGATGCAGTAGCGAAGCCGCGTCGGCGCCGGCCCATCGGGAAACACGTGTCCTAGGTGCGCGTCGCACCGGCTGCACAGAACCTCGATCCGGCGCATGAACAGGCTGTTGTCCTCTTCCGTTTTGACGTTCTCTTCGGCGACGGGGGCCCAGAAGCTCGGCCACCCGGTGCCCGAATCGAACTTCGTCTCCGAGCTGAAAAGCTCGTTGCCGCAGCAGATGCAGCGGTAAATCCCCTTTGCGTGGCAGTTCCAGTAAGCGCCGGTAAAGGCCCTCTCCGTCCCTTTCCTGCGGGTGACCTCGAACTGCTCGGGCGTCAATTGCTTGCGCCACTCCTCCTCGGATTTCCGTATCTTCTCCATGCTCGCCTCTCTTGCGCCGCGGCGCACGACGCTCCCGCTAGCGCTGCAGATTGACGAATTGCAGGGGTACCGGCAGACCGGCGCCCCGCAAAAGCCGGATGATCGCCTGGAGATCGTCGATGTTCTTGCCGCTCACGCGCACCTGGTTTCCCTGAATCGCCGCCTGCACCTTGAGCTTTTGTTCCTTGATCATCTTGACGATCGCCCGGGCGGTCTCGTCGTCGATGCCTTCCCTGATGTCGATTTCTTGCTGGATCATCCCGCCCCCGGCCGCGCGAGCCGGCTTCGGATCCAGGCATCGGCGGTCGACCTTGCGCCGGACCAGATTTTCCACCAGGGTCTCCCGGACCGCCCTCAACTTCATGTCGTCCTCGGTAGCGATCCGGATTTTCTTTTCTTTCTTGTCGAGGAGGACCTCGGTCCTGGACTGGCGGAAGTCGTAGCGTGCGAGAATCGCCTTACGGGTGATGTTCACGGCGTTGTCGACCTCCTGGAGATCGACGCGACTCACGATGTCGAACGAAGCCATGGTTCCGGGTTGCGAGCCGCGGCGTCATCGGTGGGGCTCGCGCTTTGAGGACTTGCGTGGCGCAGCCCGCTGCCGGCTGCGATCCCGGACCGACCCGCCGCTCAGGACGAAATCGAGGATATCGCTGCGGGTGATGATTCCCACGAGCTTTCCGGCCTTGACCACCGGGAGCGAGCCGATGCGGTGGCGCCGCAGCAGCTCGACCGCGGTCAGCAGCGGCGTCTCCGGCTGGACGGTGAGAATGTTGTGGGTCATGACCTCCTCGACCGTGTACCTTTCCGCGAACCGATCGATCTCCCGCGCCCGCCCGATGAGCATGCTGGTCGGGTAGGCGTCCCGGATATCCCGGTCGGTGACGATGCCGACCAGCCGGTCATTGTCGAGCACCGGCAGCTGGTTGATGCGGTGCTTCGCCATCAGCTGGCGCGCGGTGTTGAGGCTGTCGAAAACCTCGACCGCGAGCACCTGCTCGCTCATCCAGTCCGCCACCCGAATGGTCTTGCGGGATTTCCAGCCGTCGTCCGTCACTTTTGCTCCACCCGGTAGCCCCGAGCCCTCAACAGCTCCAGCACGCCGGCCTCGCCGACGAGATGAGCCGCCCCGACGACGACGAGAGCATCGTCTCCCTCCGCCAGCAGCCGCTCGATCTGCGGTACCCACCGCCGGTTGCGGTCCTCGATGAGCTTACGATGCACCTCGGGGTACTGCCGCATGCTCGCCAGCATGAGGTCCGCCAGCGCCGCGGCGTCTCCGGTACGCCACGATTGTACGATCCGCTCCACGCTTTTGTCGAGCAGGTCCATTTCCCTCAGCGTCTGCAGCAGCATCTGCTCCTGTTCGCGCGCGGAAAACCCGTCGAACAGGGCAATCTGGAACTCGGCCGTCTCCAGCCCCGCAAGCGGTTTGTTCGCTTCCTTCGCCCGCCGCGCCAGGTAGCGGTCGACGCCCAGGCTCGGGTCGTAACCGAGCTTCTTGAGCTTCAAGCTGGCAAGGGTCAAAGCCACCACCCACGGTTTGAACGGCTCCAGCGTTTCCACATCGACGCCCAGCTCCTTCGCCCGGCTACGCGCCAGCTCGTAGGTTTCCGGGGCGACGCTCTGCCGGAGAGTCTTGCCGTTCCGGAAGAGCCCCTTTTCCAGCGTGAGCTGCTGGATCCTCTCGGGAGCCGCGCCGTCGAGTTCGATCTCCAGCACGACCTTCTTCGCGCGCGCGAAGCTTTCCTCGATCGTCTGCTGCAGCGGGTAGTCTTCCCCCCTGAGGAAATGGATCGAGCCCAGCAGGAAAACGCGGCTGCGGTCCGAGCGCACCTCCCAGAGAAAACTCTTCCCGGAGCTCGCGGGGGCCTGGGCCCCGGCGAGCGCCGGCAACAGGAAGAGAAGACAGAGAAGCCGGGCCGCCGCCGGGAGCCGGACGATCCGGTTTGTCCTCATCCCGAAGCACCCGCGCCGCATGCCGGCTCCGCCAACGAGCCTCCCGCTACCATTCCAGGCGAATGCAGACCTCCTCCCCGCGCTCCTCGACGGCCAGCACCGTCAGCGGCGGACCGCCCTGCGGCACCAGGCAGTCTCCGGAGTTGAGGTCGAAGCAGTAGCCGTGATTGTTGCATCTGAGCTTCTCGCCTTCCAGCAGCTCTCCTCCGTTTTTCAGATCCGCACCTTCGTGCGGGCATTCCCTGGCGAACGCGAAGTAGCGGCTGGCGGTGCGCGCGATCACGACGGCCCGGCCTCCGAGATCCACCTCCTTCATCGCGCCGACGGCCAGCTCGCCGGCGCGGGCCACCGGAACGTAGGCGACCCCCATGGCTCAGGCGGCCGCCCTTTGCTCGCGGTAGAGCGCTCCCCGGAGCACGTGCCCCGGAAGCTCCCCGGTCATCCGTCCTTCTTCGTGGATGACCCTGCCGTTGACGATCGTGTAGTGGACACCCCGCGAGCGTTGAATGAGACGTTTCGAATTCGCGGGATAGTCGTTCGCCCACTCGGGCTCGTCCGCACCGACCGTTTCGGGATCGAAGATCGCGAGATCGGCCGCGTATCCCGGCCGCAGCAGCCCTCTCCTGCCGAGCCCGAAAATCGAGGCTACGTGGAACGTCAGCTTGTAGACCGCCTGCTCCAGGCTCATGATCTGCCGCTCGCGCACCCAGAGGCCGAGCAGGGTGGTACCGTACCCGAAATCCGCGCCGAACTGCACGTGGGCGCCCGCATCCGAGGTTCCTACCAGGACGTAGGGGCTGCGCAAGATCTCGCCCATCGCACGGGGGTCGCCGCCGTTGTTCGCGTTCCAGAACACGGTGGAAAGATCCTCTTCCAGCGAGAGATCGAGGAACGCGTCGAGAGGGTCCTGCCCGCGCATCGCCGCCACCTCGGCGATGGTTCTTCCGTTGTAGCCGCGGTTTTCGGGCCGGGCGGTCTTCTCGACCCGGAGAATGTCCCAGCGACGGTGGAAATTCGTCGGGCGCGGATCGGCGAGATCGGCCCGCAGCTTCGCGCGGGTCTCCGGATCACGCAGCGCCTGCTTGCGGACCTCCACGGGGAGGAACATCAGGCTTTTCCAGGTCGGAAACTCGTCGAAGACCTGACAGTTCTTCAGGTCGAAATGGCGCACCAGCGGAACCGTGTGCGACAGGCCGTAGGCCTGGTAGCCGTCGCGAAAGATCCCTTCCACCGCGTCGAGCTGCTCGCGCCAGAGGTTCGGCTCGGCCCAGCGGTGCTGCAGGCTTTGCCACAGAATCGGTCTCTGCGTCCGGCGCGCGAGCTGATGGTAGAACTGGAAATGCTCGATTTTGTTCCGCCCCAGGATCGTCTCGATCACGCCGGCGTTGTGCTCGGCCAGCACGTCGCAGAGCGCGAACAGCTCCTCGTCGTCCGCCAGCCGGCTGGCCACGGGCTTGCCATCCTCGCGCATGTGCCGTTCGTTACGGTTCGTGGAGATCCCGAGCGCGCCGCCCTGCATCGCCTCGAGCACCGCCGCCCGCATCCGCTGAACTTCTTTCGGCGTCGCGGCGCGCTCCACCGCCTCTTCGCCCATGACGTCGTGCCGGAGGGCGATATGGCCCACCAGCCCGCCGACGTTGATCCCGACCTTGCCTTCGAAATTGTCGAGATAGTCGCCGTAGCTGCGCCACGCCCACTTCACTCCCTGCTCCAGCGCGAACCGCGGGATCGCCTCCACGCGCACGAAGCTCTTGACCAGCGCGTCCTCACCCCCCGCGCTCACCGGGGCCAGCGTGAGGCCGCAGTTTCCCATGATGACGGTGGTGATCCCATGCTGCGGCTCGCAGGTCCCGTAGGGGTCCCATAGCATCTGGGCGTCGAGATGCGTGTGATGATCGATGAAGCCCGGCGCTACCGCGAGACCTTCAGCGTCGATGGTCCTGGCCGCGGCGCCCGTCAGACGCCCGATCTCGACGATCTTCCCGTCCCTGACACCGAGATCGGCCACGAAGGAAGGCAGTCCTGAACCGTCGACGATCCGGCCGCGCCGCACGAGCAGGTCGTATTCCATGGGGAGCTCCTCCTTCCCGGATATGCTCCGGTTGACAATACGCAAAGGCGTGGATCAAGTCAAAGCCATTTCGCCGCCGCCCTGAGGCCGTCCGGATTGTCCGTGTTCGGCCTACTTCGGCCGGAGTGTCGGCGAATTCCTACAGGCCGACTTTCTGGACGTTTCCGCACGGCCGTAAAAGCCTTCGGCTTCCGCGCGCTTCATGAATGTCGCCGTCGGTGGCATGAGCGTTGCGTCGTCCGGCCGTGACCGCGCTGCTCTGGCGGCGCGGACCTTCGAAGGGAGGAAGAAAGAGCGTTATGACACCGAACAGATCGATTCTCCGGCTTTTAATGATCGCCGTAATCCTCGTGCGGCCGGCTTCCGCAACGGCTGGCAGCGCCGCGGATCGGCTCAGGCAATCGATCGACAAGATTCTCGCCGTCCTCGCGGACCCGTCGCTCAAAGGGGAAGCGCAAAACCAGCGCCGGCGGGAAAAGCTGCGGCAGATCGTTTACGAGCGGTTCGACTTCACCGAGATGGCCAAGCGCTCGCTCGGACCTCAGTGGCAGAAGCGAACCCCCGACGAGCAGAAAGAATTCGTCAGGCTCTTCAGCGACCTCCTCGAGAGCGCTTACCTGGACCGGATCGAATCCTACAGCGGCGAGAAGGTCCGGTTCGTCTCCGAGCGGCAGGAGAGCGGATTCGCCGAGGTGAAGACCAGGATCGTCAATCCCAAGGGCGAGGAGCTATCCCTCGACTACCGGTTGCATGAAGTAGGCGGTGACTGGAAGGTCTCCGACGTCGTGATCGAAAACATCAGCCTCGTGAACAACTACCGCTCGCAGTTCAGCCGCGTGCTGGCCAGATCGTCCTACGAGGGCTTGATCCAGGCGATGCGGCAGAAGAAACTGAGCGCGCCGGGAACGAGCACCTGAAGCGGACCCGAGCCGGTTCGGCTGTCCTTCCTCCCGGGGGAAGGACAGCCGCTTTATTGACGGCGCAGGTGCCCGGCCCTCACGCCGCTTGAGCTTCCATCTGCTTGGAATACGTCCCGCTTCGCGCCGCGCTGTTGCACTTGGCGCGGTGGTAGAAAATCCTCTGTGCCGCGGGAACGTTGGCCGGCTCGCCCTTCCACGCTTTCAGCGCCGGGTCCTGCAAGGCGCGGGCGTAAGAAAAGCTTACCTGCCAGGGGTGCGGGCCCATGGCGTTCATGGCGTTGAGATGCTCGGTTGCGCGCTCGGCGCTCTGGCCGCCGGAGAGGAAAGCGACGCCGGGGACGGCCGCGGGCACCGTTCGCCTGAGGCACCGAATCGTTCGCTCCGCCACCTCTTCCACTCCGGCCTGCTTCGGGCAATCCTTGCCCGAAACCACCATGCTCGGCTTGAGAATCATCCCTTCGAGAACCACCCGCTGCTCGAACAGCTCGGCGAAAGTCGCTTTCAGTGTCGCTTCCGTCACCTCCTGGCATCGCTCCACCGTGTGCGAGCCGTCGAGGAGCACCTCGGGCTCGACGATCGGCACGAGCCCGCCTTCCTGGCACAGCGCCGCGTAGCGACCGAGCGCGTGGGCGTTGGCCTGCAGACAGGCGGCCGTGGGTATGCCGTCGCCGATGCTGATCACGGCGCGCCACTTCGCGAATTTCGCCCCCAGCTCGCGGTATTCCTTGATCCGGGCGCGAAGACCGTCCAGCCCTTCGGTGACGACCTCTCCCGGGAAGCCCGGCAGGTCGACGGTTCCCTTGTCGACCTTGATCCCGGGAATGACGCCCTTGCGCGCGAGCAGCTGGGGAAACGGCGTGCCGTCGCTCGCCGACTGGCGCAGCGTCTCGTCGAAGAGGATCACTCCGCTGATCGCCTCCTCGATGCCCTTCGTGGTAAAAAGCATCTCCCGATACGCGCGGCGGGTGTTCTCGTTGGACTCGATCTTGATGCTGTCGAACCGTCTCTTGATCGTGCCCAGGCTCTCGTCGGCGGCGAGGATGCCCTTGCCGGCGGCGACCAGGGCCTGAGCGATGGACTCGAGTTCTCCCCTGGACATGGCTTCGTACCTCCTTTCCTTCGACCCCGGTCATTTTACACCGGTCGAGACCGCTCGCAAGCGGGCGGGCTTGCCGGAGTCGACCGCGTCGTGGTATCGGTCGCGTGGGTTGCGATGTCCGCCCTAATCCTTCACTGGCTGATCAGCGCGGCGAGCCTGATGATCGTCGCCTACCTCTTTCCCGGCATCCGGTTGAGCGGCTGGGCCGCGGCGTTGATCGCCCCGATCGTGATCGGCCTGGTCAATGCGACCCTCGGGCTGGCGCTCAAGATACTCACGCTTCCGCTCAGTCTCCTCACGTTCGGGATATTCCTGCTGGTGATCAACGCCTTGATGCTGCAGCTCGCCGCGGCGCTCGTGCCGGGTTTCTCGGTCGCGGGTTTCTGGTCGGCGTTTTTCGGCTCGATCGTGCTCAGCCTGGTCGGCTTGCTGCTGCGTTCGCTGCTCGGCTAGACAGGCGCAAGCCCGGTCGCTTCCGACCAGTAGCTCGAGTCGTAAAAGCGCTGCGGCGGGTCGTAGGGCGGCTTGTAGACTCCCATTTCCTTTCTGAGCTCCAGCACCGCCGCGAGCCCCTCCGGATCGATCCGCGCCTTGGGCACCACCTTGCCATAGGCCTGCTCGGCGCTCGCGCGGCCGAGCTTTTCTTTTTCCATGATCAGCTCGATTGTCTCCTCGCGGTTTTCCGGAGCGAGCAGCCAGTCCGTCGCCGACGCCCACGCGCGGATGAACCGCACGACGAGGGAACGGTGCTCCAGGAGCCAGCGCCGCAGCGCCCATCCGCAGGTCAGCGGCCACCGCGGAACGTAATCTTCCGCCGAAGCGAGCAGCACCGCTCCCGCCCGCAGAGCGGCTTCCGAATGAGGCGGCGTCAGCATGGCCGCGGCGACACGCCCGCGGGAAAAAGCCTCGAAACGTTTCGGCGAGCTGCCGATGATCTCCACCCGGTACTCGCTTTCCGCCACGCCGTGAACCGAAAGAATCTTCTTGCGGATCAGGTCGAGGTTGGAGTCTCCGGGGTCGCCCGCGAGCAGCTTGCCCCGCAGCTGCTCGATGGAGCGAATCTCGGGCTGAGCCACGAGATAAGCGCTCAGCCCTTTCTCGGCCTGCATGAAGAGCAGGTAGTCGACTCCGTCCGTGGTCGTGCGCGCGATCATCGTGTCGGCGCTGCTCAGCGTGAAATCCCAGCGCCCTTCCGCCATTCCGCGGTTGTGGTCGGGCGCATAAGTAGCCTCATGAAAGGCCACCTGTAGATTTTCGCGCGCGAAAAATCCTTTGTATTCGGCAACCAGATGGGCCGGCCGGCGATGATAACCGGTCGTGTTCAGCAGCTCCATGGTGCTTTCTCCTCGTTCCGTCCGGCGTCCCGGGTTCGAGGTCCAGGGTTGTGACGACAGACCCCGGACGCTGGACCCGGGACATCGGGATGCCGGACATCGGATTCCATGCGCTACAGTCCCAGGAGCTCCTCGATCTTCGCTTGATCGAATCCGACCACCGCTTGGCCGTCGATTAGAGTCACGGGTGTGCTTCGATAGCCCATCGCCAGCAACTCCTTCAAGGCCTCCGGGTCGGCCCGGACGTTCTTATCGATGAATTCCACGCCCTTTTGAGAAAGAAACTCCTTCTCTTTGTGGCACGGGCCTCAACCCGGCTGTGTGTAGACGATCACGCTCTTAGCCATGCGCTTACCTCCTGAACGAGTTGCTGCCGATCATACTAGCATGGACGCAAACCCGGCTTCAAAAGAGCGGGGGCATCTGTTACGTTGAGCCGCATGCCGAATCGAACGGGTCCTTTTCTGCGGCGGCCGGCGGTTTCCGCTCTCGCAGCGGCTATGATCCTCGTTGCCGCGTTTTCCGGCCGGGCGCCCGGTGCGGCACGACCCGCTCCCGCCGAGGTTCTCGAGGCGCACGTCCGCTATCTGGCGTCCGACCGACTTGCCGGCCGCGCGGTGGGAACCCCCGGTATCGAGCTGGCGCGCGACTACATCGCGGCGAGCTTCGCCCGTTTCGGGCTCCTCCCCGGCGGCGATCACGGGACTTACTTCCAGAGGTTCGAGGTCGGCGCCGGAGTCGCGGTCAAAGAACCGGCCTTCCTGCGAATCGGCGAGGCGAGCCTTCGGCTCGACGACGACTGGTTTCCGCTGCCGTTTTCCGCTTCGGGCCACGTCAACGGCGAGCTGGTTTTCGCGGGATACGGCATCACTGCAAAAGAGTACGGCTACGATGACTACGAGGGCCTGGACGCAAGAGGCAAGATCGCCATCGTCCTGCGCTACGAGCCCGCGGGACACCCGTTCCCCGGCTCGCCGCGCTACTCCCCGCACGCGGCTCTGCGCGCCAAGGTCGCCAACGCGCGCGAGCACGGGGCGACCGGGGTGATCCTGGTCGACTTGAGCCGTTCCGCCGACGCCCTGGAGGGATTCCCGGTTCCCGGAATGCCGGGGCGGGGGGCCTCCGGGACCGTGGCGGTCCAGGTCAGGGCCGCCGCGATCGAACCCTGGCTTCGGCGGCGGGGGATCTCGCTCCGGGCCCTGAAGGAGCGGATCGACCGCGAAGGGAAACCGGCCTCGCTTTCCCTCGGCCTGACCGCTTCCATTGCGGCGGCACTGCAAGAAATTCGCGCTCCGGCCGAAAACGTGATCGGCATCCTGCCCGGCGCCAGCGACCGGATGAAGGACGAGGCGATCGTGATCGGAGCCCATTACGACCACATCGGCACCGGTCGCTACGGCACGCGAGATGCCGGCGCCCGGGGACAAATCCACCATGGCGCCGACGACAACGCCTCGGGAACGGCGGTTCTCCTGGAGGCGGCGCGACGTTTGGCCGGGACGGCGCCGCGACTTCCGCGGACGATCGTTTTCGTGGCTTTTTCCGGGGAGGAGCTGGGCCTTCACGGGTCGCGGCGCTACGCGGAGAACCCTCCGATGCCTCTGTCCTCGACGGTCGCGATGATCAACCTCGACATGGTCGGCCGCCTGCGCGACGGCCGCCTCACCGCGTACGGAGCCCGCTCGTCGGCGCAGCTGCGCGATGCGGTGTGGAAGGTTGCCCGCCGGTTGGGGCTGGATCTCAACGAGCGCGACGGCGTCGGCCGAAGCGACCATCTATGGTTCTACAACGGCCACGTCCCCGTGGTCCACTTCACGACCGGAGTTCATGCCGACTATCACCGGCCGGGCGATACCTGGGACAAGCTCGATTTCGCCGGCATGGAGCGCCTAACGGGCCTCGTGGTCTCGACCGCCTCGACGCTGGCGGTCCGGCCCGAGCGGCCGGTTTTCGCGAGCTTGCCGGCGGCGCGCCCGGGGTCCGGCAACGCACCGGCGTCCCGGACCGACGTCTATCTGGGCGGCGTCCCGGCCTACGGAGACGACGCCCCGGGCGTCAGGCTCGCGGCCGTCTCTCCCGGGAGCCCGGCCGCCGCCGCCGGTCTGCGCGCCGGGGACGTGATCGTGCGGTTTGCCGGAGCGAAAATAGAGTCCGTCGAGGACCTGGCGGCGCAACTCGCAGGGCGGAGCGCCGGCGACGAGGTCGAGATCGTAGTGCTCCGCGGGAACCGGCCCCTGGCCCTGAAAGCGGTCCTGCGCGAGCGCACGTGATCCCGGGAGCTCTCGCAGCCGGCGAAAATTACCGAGAACTGTTAGCGGCGGCGCATCGCTTGTGTTAAGATGTGGCCAATTTTGCGGAGGCCGCCATCATGATCAAACTTTACACCTTTCCCCTCTCAAGCAACTCGCGCAAGGTGCGGATCGCGCTGATCGAGAAGGGCCTGGAGTTCGAGCGCATCAACATCGATCTGACGAAGCGCGAGCAGAAGAGCCCGGAATATTTGAAGATCCACCCCTTCGGCCAGGTTCCCGCCCTGGACGACGAAGGCTTCATTGTCTACGACTCGACGATCATCAACGAATATCTCGAGGACGAATACCCCTATCCGCCCCTGTTGCCGAAGGACTCGGAAGGGAGAGCCCGGGCCCGAATGTTCGAAGATCTGAGGGACAGCTATTTCAATCCCTACTGCGTCCAGCTCATTCGCGAGATACGCAAGCCGGAAGCCGAGCGCGACGCCCGGGTGATCGAGCAGGCGAAAGCCGATATCGCAAAGTGTTTCGAGCGGATCGAAGCCCAGCTCCAGGGCCGCGAATATCTGGTAGGCGCTTTCAGCCTGGCGGACATAGCGTTCATGCCCAACATCGACGCGCTGGAGCGGCTCCAGATTCAGGTCGATCCTAAAAACACCAATACCCTCGCATGGATAGCGCGCTTGAAAGCGCGTCCCAGCTTCGCCGCCTCCGTTACCTGAACCCCTGAATGGGCCGCGTTGCTCTCGCCTGGCTGGTGCACCTCTACACCGCCTCGGGCGCCGTCATCGCTCTGCTCTCCATCCTCTACCTCGAGCAGCTCAAGTTTCAGGCGGTTCTCTGGCTGATGTTCCTGGCGCTTGCGATCGACGCCACCGACGGCGTGCTGGCTCGGGGCGCCCGGGTAAAGGAGCTGATTCCGTGGTTCGACGGCGCCCGTCTGGACGACATCGTCGACTATCTGAATTACGTGCTCGTGCCGGCGCTTTTCATGCTCAAGGCGGAGCTGCTCCCGCCGCGCGACGCCCTCTGGCTGGCTGCGGTCCCGCTCGTCGCCAGCGGATACGGGTTTGCCCACAAGGAAGCGAAAACGGCCGACCACTTCTTTCTCGGTTTCCCCTCGTACTGGAACATCGTGGCCTTTTATCAGTTCGTGCTGGCAACGCCCACATGGGTCAACGGCTTCGCCGTGCTCGGGTTCGCGCTGCTGGTGTTCGTCCCCATCCGCTATGTCTACCCCAGCCGGACCCCCTGCTATTCCTTCCTAACCAATGCGTTCGGCACCCTCTGGGTCCTTTCAGCCGTCTCGATCGTCTATCTGCTCCCGAGACCGCCCCGACCTTTGGTGCTGGCCTCGCTGTCGTTTCCGGTCTACTACGTAGCGCTTTCGCTGTGGCTGGAGTTACAGCGCAGACGCGGCTTTCATCCCGGAACCGGCCGCTAGGAAGCCCGAAAATCGCCGATCGCGGGAGCGGGTTCGAAACAAAAAGAGCGGGAAACAGCGCGGACCGGGCGGCAATTGCTCGAACGGAAGCAACCGCCCGGCCCGCGCAAAAAAGCCTACTTTGCGAGCGAGCGGACGTGGCTTAGGACCTCTTTGACATCTTTTTCGCTCAGCCCCTTGGTCGCGGGCATCTTGCCGGAGCCCTCGATGATGATCTTCGTCAGCTCCTTGTCGGACTTTTGCTTGGTCTCCTTGGTCGTGATGTTGAGCCCTTTCTCCCCCAGGACCTTGGCCATGGCCGGGTTGCCTTTGCCGTCTTTGCCATGACAGCTGGCGCAGGATTTCTCGAACAGGGCCTTGCCCCCGCCGGCGTCGGCCGCCAGCGCCGGCACGGCCCAGCCGACGGCGATTCCCATTCCGAGCGCGATTGCCATTGCTTTCGTTTTCATCCTCGATTCTCCTTTCCGCGGTTTCTGCCTCGCATCTTCCCTTGGTTTGACGATTTCCGAGCTCGTTTCCTTCACTCTACGTCAACCGTTTTTCCCTGGAGCGGGCAAAGCGCCGGCCGGCTTTGCCGGAGCCACCTTGGCCGTCGCGCGAAAGGCGTGGCAGGTCTGGCAGGTCAGGGGATCGTGATGTGCCGACTTGTCCTGGTGGCAGCCGAGACACGTGCTCCGCTCCGCCGCGGCCAGCCTGGCGCCGTGACAGGTCTCGCAAGGCACCGCGCCATGGGCGGGTCGCTGGTGCAGCTCGGCCCTGGCTTCGTGGCACGAAGCGCAGTCGCCCTCCAGTCCGCGTCCCCGGAAGTGACACTGGTTGCACCTCAGCTCGGCGTGCTTTCCCGCGAGCGGCCAGGGATGCTCGAACTTTTCGGCCATCTCGACTTCGGGCGAGGCGACCGCGCGCGCTTCCTGGCCGATGATCGTGTGGCACAGAGAGCACTCGTTGCGGATCACCTTTCCCTCGGGGCTCACGTGCTTGCCATCGTGACACCGAAAACAGCCCGGAAACAGCGTGTGCCCGATGTTGTCCGGGTGGGTCCGCCAGTCGACCTTCATTTCGGGAAAAATGTTCGTCAGATAGATCTTTTGCACCTCCGCGATCGCCTTTTTGATCGATTCGCGCTTCGCCGGGTAGAGCTTCGGATAACTCGTGAGATAAAAGCGGTCCAGCGCCGTCGCGATCCCTTCCCGGGCTTTTTCCTTGCTCGGGTAAGCCGCGCTCAAAGCGCGCACGGCTTCTCGCTTGATGAAGGGGAGCTCCCCGTCGATCAAGCCTGTCAGCAGCGCCAGATCCACCGCGCCGTCCGGGTCGCGGAAGATATGGCTCGGACGGTTGTGGCAGTCCATGCAGTCCATCCTGCGGATCTCGAGCTTTTTGGCTTGCTCCGGCGTGAGCGGCGCCGTGCGGTCGAAATACTCGGTCACTCTGCCCTGAGTGTCCTTGATCCGTACCCAGGGGATCCTTTGCCGCTGCCGGTCCGCGGCGCCGTAGAAGACCTCGTTGGCAATGTTCATGTGCCAGTGGATTCCCGCCGTGATACCGGTCGTCGGGCTGCCGCCGCCGGTCCGCAGCAAGGTGCGGATCTGC
The DNA here is from genome assembly GCA_035574315.1 of Candidatus Zixiibacteriota bacterium. Taxonomy (NCBI): domain Bacteria; kingdom Pseudomonadati; phylum Candidatus Zixiibacteriota; species Candidatus Zixiibacteriota bacterium. Next base: position 43,779 of record DATLYW010000042.1, on the reverse strand, counting down.
CGCGCGCTGTTCTTTTCGTCGTGCGCGAACCGGGTGATGACCTTCAGTTGCGCGCCGAAAAACTTCTCCGGCCAGTGGCACTGCTCGCAGGTCTCCTGAGCGGGGCGGAGGCTGTGGACGGGCGTGGGGATGGGTCTCGGGTATTTTTCGAACAGCACCGAGTAGATCTGGTAGGCACCGGCGAGCTTGGAGCGGACGTACCAGCCGGCCCCCGGTCCGACGTGGCACTCCGCACAGGTCACGCGGGCATGGGGCGAGGCCTGATAGGCGGTGTACTCCGGCTCCATGACCGAGTGGCAAAGCTCGCCGCAGAAGACGACCGAGTCGGTGAAGTGATAGGCCTGATAGGCCAACGTGGAGATGAACCCCATCAGGAACAGCCCTGAAACGACGATGAAGAACAGCGCGCCGCGGGTCCGGGCGTCGTTGAGATTGATCACAGGATAAGGCGGCAGCCCCTCCCCGCGGGCGCGGCGCCGGCGCTGCAGCGCGGCGCCGACCGGGATCATCACCATTCCGAGCAACAGAAGCGCTGGATAGATCATGTAAATGAACACGCCGATATAGGGGTTGGACCTTCCGGTGATCACCTCGATCACGAACAGGATGGCGATGGAGGCGGCGCTCAGAAGAACCACGCCCGCGCCCGACAGGCTGAGCGGATGGCGCAGCAGGTCACGCATCGGATACTCCTCGCTCGAAGTCAGCGCCCGTCACTTTCCCCTCCATCACCCGTCGGCTCGCCCGCGCCTTCCGCCCGTTCCTTCAGGCGCGCGGCCGGAGAGCGCCCGTGCCACCAAGCGCCGTCCATCGGGTAGACGTCCGGATCGAAAATCACCCAATAAAGATGCCAGACGACGATCGCGAGCGTGGCCAGAACGGCTTCGTAGAAATGCACCGCCGTCGCGATGTCCGCGGCGACTTTCGGCAGGTAGCGCAAGGTCACGTTTTCGAACCAGAGGAGCAAGCCGGTGATCGTCATCACCCCCATGCCCCACAGGAACGCCCAGTACTCGATCTTCTCCGCGTAGCTGAACTCGCCCATTCGCGGCTTCTGCGGCGCCACACCGAGGTTGTAGCGCACCACGAGCCACGCGTCGCGGAGATCCTTCCAGCGAAGCTTCTGCTTTTCGAACCTCGCCCGGCGTGCGGGGCTGACGGCCAGCTCGACCAGATGCCAGGCGAGCGCCGCCACGAGAACCGTCGCCGCCGCACGGTGCAGATAACGGCGCAAGCCGAGCGCTGTTTCCCAGTGCACCAGCGGCGCCGCCCACCAGGCTTCCGGATAGGTCAACGCAAAGCCCGTGTAGGCGAGCAGCGGGAAGCTCACCATGATCAGGCCGTGCTGCCAGCGCAGCGATCGGGACATGCGCTCGGGAACGACGCCCGGCGGCTCGAAGGGCGCCTCCTCGCGCCGCCGCGCCTTTCGGACCAGGTCGAGCGCGTTGTGCAGCGCCATCAGGCCGATGGTCACTCCGATCACCCAGAGATAGATCAGGCGGATCCAGTAAAGGACCGGCGGCCCTCCTGACTGCGGCAGGACGTGGACGGGACCGAGCGCGAAACGCTGGCCGGCTCCTGGATGGCACTTGCCGCAGGTCCGCGCCAGGTTGGCGGAATGAACGTGCGACCGCGGATCCGAAGACGGCCGGATGTCGTGCACTCCGTGGCAGCTCGCGCAGTTCGCCGCGGTGAGCTGGCCCGCGCGCAGCGCCAGCCCGTGAAAGCTGTCCTGGAACGCGGGGACCTTGTCCGGCGGCAGGCCGAAGCGCTCGCTCATGCGCGCGTCTCCATGGCAGCGCCCGCACGTATGCCCGGGAATGTTCGCCGTGAAAACCGGAGAATCGGGCTCCGCCGGGCCGAGGATGCGGTGCTCCCCGTGGCAGTCCGTGCACACCGGGGCGCCGCGCACGCCGCGCGCCGCCGCCTCGCCGTGCACGCTCTCGCGATACAGCGCAACGACCGAGCCGTGGCACTTGCCGCAGGTCTCGGGGATCTTGGCGTGCGAAATCGGCGACGCCGCGTCGCTCGCCGGCAGAATACCGTGCGAGCCGTGGCAGTCCGAGCAGACGGCGCCGGCTTTCCCGCGCGCGACGGCGCGGGCATGCACGCTCTGGAGGTAAGCCTCGACGGGGCGCACCACCGGGATGCGGAACTTCTCCGCCAGGGCGGTGTCGGCGTGGCAGCGTGCACAGGTCCTGGCGATGTTCTGCCGGTTCGTGGGCGCGGCCGGATCGGCCGCGCGCGCCAGGCGATGGACGTTTCCATGGCACGCGAAGCACGACGCCGCCTCCGGCAGCCGGTCCTTCAGCTTCGCGTGGACGCCGGCCGCGTGCGCGCCCGCTTGCGGGGCATGGCAGGTCGAGCAGGGTGCGGTCCCGGCCTTCGGCGGATGCGGGAACTGCGCCATCGCGGCGTGACAGGCCGCGCAGCCGAGCGGGCCGTGCGGAGTGGCGGCGAACGCTTCCGCGTCGACGTGCAGCGAAACCGTTTTTCCCCCGCGCTCTTTTTCCAGCCCGGGCACTCCATGACACGATTCGCACGGCGCCGCCGAAGGAGCCGCGCCGGCAAGCGTGGCCACGAGCCACCCGCAGGCCGGGAGCAGGGCGAGTATTCGCGGTGCGCGTGCCATTGGAATCGAATCGCTGTCAACCGGGGCCGTTCATGCGTCGAGCTCGGGCCTCGACCTTCGCCTCGTGCTCCAAACGCGGCAGAAGGTCATTTCGTCGGACTCATGGTGTAGCCCAGAAAAGTGAGAACCACCATGTAGACGAGGAGCGTGATCCCGAAAACGGCAGGAAAGCGGCTCGGCCGCTCGCCGGCGCGAGTGTCCAGGAAAGGCAATGCGATCAACAGCAGGCCGACGACTCCGAACCCGAGCACGCCCAGCAGCTCCCCTTCGATTCCGAGAATATGGCCCGGCAGGAGCTTCAGCGTTTGAAACATCGCCATGAAGTACCATTCGGGCTTGATCCCCGCCGGAGCGGGCTGGAACGGGTCCGCTTTCTTGCCCAGCTCCGCCGGAAAGTAGGCCGCCAGGGCCGCGAGCACCGCGAGCGCTGACAGCCATCCCACCAGATCGCGCAGGAGAAAATTCGGGAAAAAGGGCATTGAGCGCTTCGGCCCCTCGCGCTCGACTCCCGGGGGAGAGCTCATCCCGTGCTTCTGGACCATGAAAAGATGGACGGCGAGAACCACGGTCGTGAGCGCCGGCAGGACGGCGACGTGGATCCCGTAGAAGCGGGTGAGCGTGGCGCCGGTCACGTCGTCGCCCCCGCGCAGCAGCCGACGCAGGAAAGGGCCGACGAGGGGAAGCACCCCGGGAATTTCCGTTCCGACGCGGGTGGCGAAGAAAGCCAGCTCGTTCCACGGCAGCAGATACCCGGTGAAGCCAAACGCCAGCGTCAGACCCAGGAGCCCGCTCCCCGACAGCCAGGTGATCTCCCGCGGCGCGCGGTACGCTCGCAGCAGCAACGTGCTGAAGAGATGGATGAACATGGAGAAGACCATCAGGTTGGCCGACCACGCGTGGATCGAGCGCACGAGCCAGCCGAACTCTACCTCCGTCATCAGGAACTGGATGGACTCGAACGCCTCGTTCGCGCTCGGACGGTAGTAGAGCAGCAGCAGGATGCCGGTGACGACCTGGATCGCGAACAGAAAGAGCGTCATTCCCCCGAAGTAATACCACACGGTGTGGCGGTGCACCGGCACCTCTTTTTTCTTCGCGAGCCTCGCCAGATCCTCGAGCCCGATCCGCTCGTCGAGCCACCGCCAGAGCCTTTCGCGCGCGCGCTCCACCGTCAGCTCCTCTTGCTCACCACGATCTGATCGCCCTTGGCGTTCACCGCGTACTCCTCGAGCGGCTTCGGAGGAGGACCTTCGATGTTTTTTCCGTTCAGATCGAAGTGCCCGTTGTGGCACGCGCACCAGATATGGCTGATGTCCGAACGGTACTGGACGATGCACGCCAGGTGGGTGCATACCGCCGAGAACGCCTTCAGCTCGCCCGCCGGCGTCTTCACCAGGATCGCCGGCTGGCTGCCGAAGCGAAAAATCTGACCGCTGTTGGGTTTCAGCTCCTGGGGCTTGATCGAGAGCGTCACCGTGTGAGCCGTCGACTCCTCGACCTTGGGGGGAACGAGATAGCGGCTCACGGGATAGAGGACCGACGCCGCGAACGCTCCGGCGGCTGTTCCGAGAAACCAGTTGAGAAAGTCTCTCCGTGCTCGATTTTCACCGGGGGACAAAACGTCGTTGGCCATCGCGTTATTCCGTCCTGAGCCGCTGGCTACCGCCCTCGCTCCATGCGGCGAATTTTTACCACCAGCCCGCCGATCAACGCCAGGATGATCGCGACCGACACGGCCAGCCCCCGCCGGCGGAACCGGATCTCCTCGAGCGCGCTCGTCCCCCGCGCCTGGGCTTTACGGGCGATCTCCAGCCCGGGCTGGATTTCCTTTTTTACGCTTTCGAGGTCGAAGCCGTGCACGGACGCGCGCGCTTTGACGAGCGCGGTTTTCGCTCCGTTCAGCTCGAAGAAAGCCTGGCTCACCTCCATTCCGGCATGCTCGGCCTTGGACAGCGTGGCACGGGCCTGGTCGTACAGCCTGGCGAGCTGTTCGATAGCGTCGCGCATGGCGGCTGCGGCCCGGCCCCCGGTATCGTCGGCGGAATGGCATCCCGCGCACACGGCTCCCTCGCCGACGCCGAGCATCGCGTCTCCGGTCGCGGCGATCTCGTGGTTGCTGTGGCAGCTTGCGCATCCCGGAATTCCCATCTGCACGAAGATCTTGCCGTGCCGACTCTTGTTGAACAGCTCGGCGTTGATCGGATGGCACTGGCCGCAAACGTTGCCCACCCACGAAATTCCCGGCGGCGCGGCGCCGTGATTGCCGTGGCAGTCGTTGCAGGTGGGCGCCGAGAGGTCGCCTTTGACGCTCAACAGATTCCAGTGAATGCTGCGCTTGTACTTTTCGACCTGGTCCGTGGCGATCTTGTACGGAGCCATCCGCTTGGCGTCGGCGTGGCACGCGCCGCACGTGTCGGCGACGTTCAGCGGATAGACCGAGGAGCGCGGGTCGGTGGGGGGGCGGATCGAATGCGGCGTGTGACAGCTGGCGCAGGTCGCGACGTTGGCATCCTTCTGCTCCCGGAGCCGTCGGCCGTGGACCGAGGTGAAATACTCCGCGACCTGATCGACCCGCATCGCGGGATTGTACCGGCGCATGAACTGCGGGTCCGAATGACACCGGCCGCACACCTCGATGACCTGTGCCGGGGACGGCTTGCCGATGTAGCCCTTGGCGCGATCCATCGCCTCCATTCCCGCGGCGGTGCCGTCCCCGCCGTGGCAGGAGACGCAGCCAAAGCCTTTCCTCGAATGGATATCCTGGCTGTATGTCTGGGCCGGCCGCCCGAGCGGGGTATCGCCTAACGCCTGATGGCAGGTCACGCAGCTTTCGGCTTGTGGCTGCGCACGGAGCCCTGCGGGCGCGAGCAAAAGAAAAAAGAGGAGCAGACAGACACGGACAACCGGGCGGCCGATCGCGCTCATCGCCGGCCGCTCCCCACGGATGCGAGAAAAGCAACGATCTGCGCCATTTCGTCGCCTTTCAAGATCGGCCAGGCCAGCTGCTGCTCGCGGGTCTTCTGCGCCATGGCTGCGCCGTGGTTCCACATGGCCGAAACCACGTTGGCTGGTTGCTCCAGGCCTCGAATCCTGGCGAAATCAGGAGCCGTGCGAGCGCCTTTTCCTCGAACGGAGTGGCAGAGCAAGCACCCTTTCGCGCTGATGACCTCTTCGCCGCGGCGCGGGTCGCCACGCCCTGCGAAGTAATCCACGGAGTACAAGAAACCCACGATGTCCGCCAGCTCGTTGGCCTGAAGCGCCGGAACCGCCACGCTCCGTCTTTTCATCTCGCGCTCCATGACAGGGCCCTTGTTCCACATGGCCGCCGCGAAATCAAACAAGCTTGCATATCGGTTTTGGCCTGCGAGCGGCGGCCCGACCGGCCCCCCGGTGCCTTTGATTCCGTGGCAATCCACACACCCGCGAGCGGCAAATAATCTCTCGCCCTCGGCCGCCGTGCCCGGGAGCACGCGGATCGGCTGGTCGCCGCGCGCACGCGAGACCGATTTGATGTAGGCGGCCAGATCCCGCAGTTCCCGGCCGGTGAAAACGGGCCTCGTGATTCCACGCGACCGCATCGCTTCGGCCATGGCCGGCCCGTGGTTCCACATCGTGGCAGCGAAAAAAATCGGCCCGAACTGGACCACCGAATCGAGACTCGGTCCGAACACGCCGCCGACCCGCTCGATTTGGTGACAGACCACGCATCGCTTTTCGGCGAAAACCCTTTTCCCGACCCCGGGATCTCCGGCCGGATCAAAGTAATCGACCGCGGCGAGAAACGCGATCAAATCGCCTGCCTCACGCGGGCTCAACTGGGGCGGGGTCCTGCCCTTTTTGCGCAATTGGGCCGACATTTCGGGGATGTGGTTCCACATGGCGGTGGCAAGATCGTAGAAACTCCGCGCTCCCGGGACGCGGCCCAAATCAGGGGCCGATTTGCCGCCGACCCCGTTCACGGCATGACAGCCCGAGCACCCTTTGGCCCCGAATACGCGGGAGCCGGCAAGCGGATCCTGGGGGAAAACCGCCGGCGGACGGAACAACCCCGCTGGAGACGAAAACAGCGGGATCACGACCCCGAAGACGACGATCATGAGTTTCTTTGCGGCGCGTTTCATCGTCCGTCCCCTCGACCGACCCACGTCACAGCACTTGACCGGCAGCCAGGCGCGACCGCGTACGGTCCCGGTTCGCAGTCTCGTGCGGCTCTGCAAGACCGAGCCGTCCTGATCCGCCTGCGGGCTTGCAATTCACGGGGTGGCCCGAAGAGAGAGCAAGTAGGCAATCAGATCCGCCATCTCGCGTCCTCTAAAGACCGGCCATTCGACGGCTTCCTCCAGCATCTTCCGCTCCATGGTGCTCGCATGATTCCACATTTCCGTAACCACCGCCAGGGGAGTGGCGAGCGTCTCGGCCTTCGCGAGATCCACGGCGGCTCGCGCTCGTTTCCGGTCCGCCGACCCGTGGCAATTGGCGCATTTTTTTTCCTGGAAAACCACGCGACCCCTGGCCGCCGTGCCGGGCGCATCGACGAACTGAACGAAGTACAGATAGCTGACGAGATCGGACATCTCGTCGGCTGTGAGCGACGGCACTTGGATTCCGCGCTCGGCCATCTTTTTCCACATCCCCGGGCCGTGGTTCCACATCGCGCCGGCGATTCGCATCAGGCTCCCCTTGAGCCTCCCTCTCAGATTCGGCCCGATCCGCCCCCCCTGGCCGTCGACGGAATGGCACTGGATACATCGCTTCTCCGAAAAGAGCTTTTCGCCCCGCTGCGGGCTTCCCGGTTGCAGATAGACGCGTTCCACGCTGCCGCCGACGCTTCGTATATAGGCGAAAAGATCGACGATATCGTTCTTTTCGAAAGTCGGGCGCGGGATTCCCAATGCCTGCATGATCCCCGCCATTGCTTTCCCGTGGTTCCAGAGCCCGACCGTCAGGTAAATCGGAGACGCGTACCGCGCATAACCGTCGAGCCTGGGGCCATACCGCCCGCCCTTGCCGCCCAGCGAATGGCAGGTTCGGCAGGATTTCTCTCGGAAAACACGCTCGCCTGCGGCCGCATCTCCGGGAGGATCCAGGGAGCCGATGTAATACAGAAAGGACAGCAGGCTCGCCATCTCCGGCGGTTTGAAAAGCGGTCGCGCCGCGCGCCGTTCCGCCAGCAGATGAGCCATCCCCGGCGAATGATTCCACATCACCCCGGCTATATCCAGGAGCGAACGCTTCAGGATTCCCTGGCCCAAATCCGGTCCGCCAACCCCCCCGACTCCGTTGATCGCGTGGCAGCGCAGGCACCCCTTCTCGGCAAAGAGCCGGCTTCCCTCCAGCGGGTTGCCCGGCAGGACCGGCGAAGCGACTTCGGCATGGAGGGGCTTGGCAAAAGCGCCCGCCAGCGCCAGGGCGATCAAGGCCGCCTTAACGTTCACGACGATCCCCGCGAAGCGCGACGCCCCAGAAGACGTAAAAAACCACGCCCATAAAAACCAGGAAAATGGGTATCGCGACGATCGATATCCCGATCGAAGCCGACGGAACGTCCCCCAGGGTCCAGGCCGTGAGGATCAAATGAACGATCCACAGGATGATCCCGCCGACCAGGACAAAAGCGCCTCCCAACCACACCCATTGCAGCGCCTTCACGAGCCTGTCCGACACCTCGGGTCCATGATCCATGCGATTTCCCTCTGGCCGTCAGGATTCTCCTTCGGCTCCTCCGGGAAGGTAGCTCGCGATCCTTTCTTCGACTTCCCTGAGCGCCATCTCGCGGCCTTCGCGAATCTCCCAGATCGAGACGATCGGGAAAAACTTCGTGAAAAGAAGGTAGAAAAGCGCGAACAAACCGAAACTGCCCGCGGTTTCACCCCACTCGACCCAGGTAGGCCAGTAAATGCCTTCGGGGAACGGCAGGCGGGGCAGGGACAACGTCGGGACAACAATGATGAAGCGTTCCAGCCACATGCCCAAGAGCACGGAGAGGGAAGCGACCAGTACCTTTCCCACGGTGTGCCGCTTGAGATTGACCAGGCAGAGAAGTGGAATCGCGAAATTGCACAGCACCATGGTCCAGAAGAACGGCCAGAACGGTCCGCTGAACTTGGCCCAAAACACCTTCAGCTCCTCCGGCTCCGCTCCATAGTAGCCCGTGAGATATTCGGCGAACGTGAAATAAAACCAGAGAAGCGCCATGATCAGCAGGAGCTGCCCCAGATACCGGAAGTGGATCGGTTTGAGGTAGTAGTGGAGCCGGTAGGCTCTGCGAAAAATAATCATCGTGACGATCAGCCCGGCGATGCCCGAAAAAATGGCGCCGACGACGAAATACGGCCCGAAAATCGTCGAGTGCCACGACGGTTGCAGCGTCATCGAAAAGACGAAAGATACCACCGAGTGAACCGAGACGGCGATCGGAATCACCAGCACCGCCATGACGGCGATGGCGCGGTTGAGAACCCGCTGCTGATGTTCCGTTCCTGTCCACCCCAGCGCTAGAACGCTGTAAAGCAGCTTCCGTTTTCCGAGCCGGTCTCGCAAAATGGCGATGTCCGGAATCATCGGCAGGTAGAGGTAAGTCAGGCTCGCCGTCAGGTACGCGCTGATGCTCGTGGCGTCCCACAGGAGGGGCGACTGATAGCGCCCATGGCGAATCACGTTCATGATCCGGTCGGGCCGCCCCAAGTCCACCAGGATCTGGCCGGCTCCGATGAAAATCACCATGCAGGTGATCACCTCGGCCATGCGAGTGATCGGCCTCCTCCATTCGGCCTTGGAGAGTCGGAGGATGGCGGAGATGAGCGTGCCGGCGTGGCTGATGCCGATAAAGAAGACGAAGTTGGTGACGTAAAAGCCCCAGCCGACAGGTTGGTGGAGACCCGTCACCCCCAGACCGCTCGTGAACTGAGCCCAGTAAGCGACCGCTCCCCAGGCAATCAGGACGCCGAGCAGGGCGACCGCCCAGTAGAAGCCCGGCCCGGTTCGTTCGATCGGGGCGAGAAGAATTTCCTCGTGGGGATCGCCCGCGTCAGCCACCGGCTTCTCCCTCCGTCAGATAAAAGACCTTGGGTTTCGTCCCGAGCTCTTCGAGCAGCCTGAAGGCGCGCGGGCTGTGCGCGAGTTTCGCGACTTCGCTCGCCGGATCGGAAAGATCCCCGAAAACGATGGCCTGCGCGGGGCACGCCTCGGCACAGGCGGGAACATACTCCGCCGGATCGAATTCGCGTTTTTCCGCTGAGGCCCGCTCGCGTGCACGCTGCAAGCGGTGATGGCAGAACGTGCACTTCTCGACAACCCCCTTTTCGCGCAACGACACATCGGGGTTCTGGCCGGGTGCCTCTTTTTGGTACGTGTGCCAGTTGAAGTACTTGGCGTTATAGGGACAGGCCGCCATACAAAAGCGGCAACCGATGCAGCGAGCATAGATCTGGGCGACGATCCCTTCGGGGTTGCGGTAAGTCGCGTAAACCGGACAGACTTTGGTGCAGGGCGGGTCATCGCACTGGAGACAGGGACGTGGAATAAATCGCATTTTCGCGCCGTGCTGGTCCTCGCCGGTCTCGGTAAGCACCTGCATCCAACTGATGACGCGCTCCTTGTGCGCTTCTTTCATGCCGACGGCCGGAATATTGTTTTCCGCTTTGCACGCCATAACGCAGGCCTGGCATCCGGTGCAACGGTCCAAATCGATGACCATGCCCCACAGCGCCACGTCACGCCCTCCTGACCCTTACTTGAGTATGGTTGAGCACGCCGAACCCCCTCGAGACGTCCTTCTCGTTCGCTATCAGATCGTTGGGATTCGGCCCGTTGCCCCCGAACAGTGGAATGTGAACGACGTCGCGGACCGTACCGGCGTAGAGCCGGGCACGCAGCTTGATCCGTCCTTTGCTCGACTCGACCCAGACCCAGTCGCCTTCCGCGACTCCCAAGGCAGCGGCGGTCTCGGGGTGTATTTCGACCCACGTCTCCCAGGACGCGCGGACGTGAACGGCTGGCTGCTCGAGAAGCCACGGCTGGTTTCTACCGCCGCCTACGGGTCGGCTGATCAGCCGGTAAGTGTTGAGGCGAAGGGGGAAGGATTCGCTTTTCCTGGGACCTGGAACCCTCGCGGCGGGCATGGCGAGCGAGTCTTCGGCCTTTTCGCCGCCGATCGACGAGAGAACGGCTCTCCGCCCCGCTTCCGTGGTAATCGCACGATCGATCAAATCCTTGAGCCTGAAGGAGTAAAACTCGAACTTTCCCGAGGGCGTCCCCAGCAGCGCCTTTCGGCTCAGCGGAAGGCCGCTGGGGTCCCACCAGGCGCCGCGTTCGAGCAGAGCTTTCCAGAACGCCTCGTAGTCCGGAAATTCCGGTACCCAGTAGCCTTGGCGCTCCATCACTTTGCGCAAGGCTTCCTGGGCATGGGTCGACACGATGTAGCCTCGCCGCGACGCGTAGAGCCCCTCGGCCCCGCTGCGGATGATGTCTTCGAATGTCTTCCAGGGCAGACTTTTCGCTACGGAGCCGCCGAGCGCTTCGGCCAGCTGAAGCACGACGTCGGCGCTGTTGCGCGTCTGGTGAAGAGGCCTGGAGGCCGGCCTGGCGACGCTGAAGCAAGTGAAGCCGGCCACGTGGTTGACCGGGTCGTCCTGCCATCGCTCGAGATAGGTATGATCCGGCAATACAAGGTCGGCCATCGCGCTCGATTCATCGAGAAAAGGTGAAAAGCTGACAACCAGCGGAACCTTTTTCATCGCCGCGATGAACGCCTCTTTCGCCGGATGATTCGCCGCCGGGTTGGTCGCGAACAGAAACAAGGCATTCACGGGATACGGTTTCCCGCTGAGAATTCGCTCCGGGAGAGCCTGAGGTACATCAGTGGCCAGGAAATATTCCCCTTCGCCCGCCCCGTCGATCCTCGGTTGAGCCAGGCCTCTTCTTGCCGCGGCATCCTCGACGATCGCCGGCAAAGATGCCAGCGGAAGTTCGCCCTGGATTCGCAGCCCGCCCGCGACCCCGATACTGCCCGCCAGAGCGTTCAGGCTGTGAATCGCCATGCGGCTGTGCAGATCGTCCGGACCGTAAGCCGGACCGCGCTCGCCGATGACGACCGCCGGTTTCACCGCGGCAAGATTTCTTGCGATTTCGATGATGTCCTTGACCGGGACTCCGGTGATCGCGGAAACGCTGAAAAGCCCGTAGTCTCTCAAGACCAGATTCTTGAATCCCAAGTGAAACCGGCCCGAACTATCCACCCAATCCTCGAATCCCGACGTGTACTCCTCCACGAAGCTCTCGTCGTACAGGCCTTCCCGGATCATGGCATTCGCGATGCCGAGCGCCAGGACACCGTCGGTTCCGGGGACGATGGGAATCCATCGATCGGCCTTGACCGCGGTCGGTGAACGTCGCGGATCGACATGAAAGAACAACCCCCTGGGCCGATCCGGGCTTCGGCGCAGGCGCGCGTACGCCTGCGCCGCGTGCACCGGCCCCAGCCAGGATTCCAAAAGGCCGGCGCCAAATGAAAGGATGAACTGAGCGTCCGCCAGATCGTAGGAAACCGGAACGGCCACGCCCTGCATGAGCCGGTGAGCCGGAGCCGGTCTTTCCGGAGAGAAGCAGCGGAATCGAATATAGTTCGGCGTTCCGAAAGCCTGCGCGAACCGGCTCCACAAGACGTCGCGATAACCCCGGTACTGCCCCCCCAGGATCACGAGCGTATGCGCGAGGCCTTTTGTCCGCAGATCCGACAACCTCGTCGCCAGCGTCCTCAAGGCCTCGTCCCAACCGATGGCGCGGAAACCTCCGGCCTCGCGGGACCGAATCATGGGGCCTCGAATTCGCCTCGGGTCGTAAAGCAATTGAAGCCCGCCGAAGGCCTTGGGACACAGGGCTCCGCGATTGATCGGATGAAGCGGGTTTCCCGAGATCCCGGCCACTTCTCCGTCGAGCGTGCGCACCAGCAAACCGCAGCCGCCCGGGCACTGCTGACAGATCGAAGGAACCGGCACCTCTTCGGGTCTTGCCCAACGCTGAACATCGCTGCTTACCTGGCCAACCGCTGAGAGCTGATTCCTAGCCAGGGCAGCCGCCCCGGCGGCCCCGCCTAACGCTTGAATGAACTCTCTTCGCGTAAAACGCATTGGCTCTTCACCGATGGCAGACAATACAATCGCTGCTAAGCTGCTGCGCGCGCACCTTGGACAGCTTCGCTCCTGCTGCCCTGTCTGTCGCCAACTTCCGCTCTGTGTGGCAGGCGATGCAATCGCTCATCGTGAGTATCTTGAGCGGCCGCGGCGGTGGGCGATCGAGATTTTCCATCGGACCGTGGCAGGTTTGGCAGCTTATCTTGGCTATGGCTACGTGAATGCGGTGGGGGAAGAAAACGTGGGAAGGCAAACGCCAAACGCGCCGCCAGGGGATTTCCTCCCCCTTCTCGGCATAGGCTTTGAGCTTCGCGATTTCGGGGTCTTTGGTGTCGCTGGCCGCGTGACAAGCCGCACACAAGGCCGTAGGCGGCCGCCCGGCAGCCGATCCTTTCTCGGCTTGCTGATGGCATCCGGTGCACGGAACCTTCAGCGCAATATGAGTCTTGTGGGGAAAGGCGATCGGCTGTTCGACCCCCGGACTGACCCACCCTGCCATATGCATTCCGGACAGCGCTACAGTTGCCGCTACAACAGCCGGAACAAGCCGCCTCACCCGTGATCCCCAGTGCTATTGCTGTAAACCGGCCATCCAATCACGTCCTGATCTGAAGTCACAGCACGCGTCGCCTGTGAAGAGTTACTGACGGTGGTAAGGCAATATGTATGCCATGGGTTTTCCGGCTTCCCGGGCGAAAAAGAAAGGCCAATTCGCAGGGACGAGAATAAGTTCCCGCCGGCCGTCCTAAAAATCAGAATTGCCGGGAGGCAGAGAAATCCGAAATCCCGGAGGCCGTGTCTTCGAGCAGTCCGGCGCACTCGTTCGTGGGCAGGAGCACCCGCGGCGGTTCCGTGCATTTACCACGCGACCAACGGACGAGGGCCCCATCGCGGAAAAGCCCCACGGATCTCCAGAGGCGGTCAAGCCCCCTACCGCTCGAGCCTGTCGTCCCTGCTAACGAAGCTCGTTTTGGCGGGCGGGTTGTGAGCTCTACTATTTCGCCGGCTTGTAAGGCGGCTTGGCGAGACTGCGAATGTAAGCGACCAGGTCCCAGATCTCCTGGTCGGTCAGCGTTTTGGAGGCAGGCATAACCGGGGATTTCTTCACTGCGGCGCCGCCGTTTTTGATGATATCGAACAGGTACTTGTCGCTGAGGGAATTCATGATCTTGCCGTCGGTGTGATCTTGCGGCTTCGGGTTCAATGCGGCGGCCGCCGGACCGTCGCCTTTACCGCTCGTGCCGTGGCATCCGGCGCAACTGGCATCGTATCTTTTCTTCCCTGCTTTTGCGTCCCCTTTGGTCTGAGCAGAGCCCGAACCGGAAACCAGGAGGAAAAGAAGCATACCGGAACCGACTAGCAATCCAGATTTCATCCTTGTGTCTCCGTTGTTCGCCGGAAATCACTTGTCCGTCTCTCGGCCCGGCCGAGAGCAAAGAGCCGCTCTCGAACTGCCGCTGACTTTGTCTCCGCTTCTCAGGTGATTTACGCGTTTCGCTAAAATTTCACCCTCAGCCCCAAAAATCCGATGTGGGCGGTGTACGGGCTTTTGACTTTGTCGCCCAGAAAGATCGACCGCTGGACGTTGGCTCCCGTGTCCACGTCGCCCATCCACGGCTTCATGATGTCGACTCCGAAATCCTTTCCGTTGAAGCGGTTGTAGTAATAACCGAACCTCAACCCCAGATTTTTGTGAATGTCGTACTCGAAACGCGCCAGAAATTCGTGCCAGCGATTGGTGAGCGCGGGATAGTTCGTGGCGGCGGTCCCCACCGGATTGCCGCTGGCCCGGACGAAGCTTCGCGCGTCGGAGAACGTGTACTGGAGCCGAAGACCCAACAACTCCTTGATCAGTTTGACGTCACTGCCGAGACTGAACGTATGTATCTGATCCCTCCCTCTGCTGGTCCAGAGTCTGCCGGGGCTGTTCGCCGGATCCTGGGTGACGGCCGACCGCTCCATTGCGCGCATCTTCCAGTCGAACCTTTCCCAGTTGTAGTCGCCGAAGATGCTCAACCAATCGATCGGGGCGTAGACGAATCCCACCGACGGGCTGTAGTTGACGTCGTCCTTGACGCCGACGACCGAGCGGGGGAAGCGATCGTTGACGAACTCGAATCCTCCGTGAAGCGTCAGGTTGGGCAGAACGCTGATCTGTGTAAAAACACTAAATTTGTCCCGGTTTCTTGCCGCCTCGTCGAACTTTCTCAGGTCCTCGAGAAGCTCCTCGCGCAGGGCCTCCGGGGTCTCGCCGGGGTGCAAAACCACCTGCCTGCCGGCATCGTAGTCATGAGCGTCTCGGATCTGGCGCCGGTAGCTCATGCGCAGAAGAAGCCATGAAGCGGGAGTGATATCCAACGTCGGGCCGAAGATGTGTTCGTTGGAGTCGAGAACTTCCCTGCGCTCGCGGTGCATGTTTTCCCACACGTACCCGACTTTCAGGCTCGCCCAGCGGGCGAACCTGTACCCCGCATCGAAGCCGATGTTTTGCTTGGAATAAGCGTAAGGGAAAGATTTGAACTCGCCGGACACGACCGACGAATCGTTGGCGACATAGCCCGTCGGGAGATCGACTTTCTTGCTACGGTTGTCCAGATCGTAGAGCCGGTAATAAGCCTTGAGATCCACACGGTCGATAAAATGATTGACGACCGTTGCATTCACCATCAAGGGCCGCACATCGCCGTCCAGGTTCCGGCGTGTGAGCGTCGGCGCGGAAATTGCGCCGTTGATGGTGAACGGGAGGAAGGGATCGTTCTGGAACCGCCAGCCGTAGGAGACGGTCCCCAGGAAGCGGCTCTTGAGCGGCAGCGCGGCCGTCCCCGAGAGCGTGATCGAATGGGCGTGATTGCTCGGGTAGAGATCGAACCGGCCGCGGCAGGGCCCCGTGCCGGCGGCGCCGTTGTAGGTTGCTTCTTCGGTGCAGGCTCCGCCGATGCCCGGATTGAGAGGATTGTCCCAGACCAACGTGCTCACGTTGTTGTGGAACAGCGAGCCGTTGTATTTGAGACCCAGCGACCAGCCGTTGCCGGCATACTCGCCGCCCAGCTCGATGTTGTGCGTTTGATAGTCCAGGGGCTCGGCCAGCTCGGTGATGTTGTAGCTTCCGGGCGAAGGGCCGAACAGGGCCCCGAACGCTCTCTTGCCCGTCACGTTCTGCGACCAGTAGTTGCCCGTGAAGCTCCAGTTGGGCGTCGGTGTGTACCGCAGCTTGAAGCGTCCGATTCCCTGGAGGAGCTTGAGATCCAGCGGCGCGGCGTTCGCGTTGACCCAGTCGCGCACGGCGGTTCCCGTCGTCGAGGCGGGCTTGCTCGGCAGCGTGTAGGTGCCGCCTCCTCCGTCGCGAGCGAAGGGCGTGCGGGCGACGTTGTGGCTGAAAAGGTGGGGGATCTGATCCCACTCGAATTCCATGTCCAGAAGTCCGTACCGCCCCACGCGCAGCCTGTAGTTCTGGTCGTCGAGCCCGAGCTTGCTGGAGTCGAATTCCAGGAAGAAGTCTTCCTTCTTCCCCCCGATCATGAGCTGAAGCTGCGGGACGATGACGCTCTCCGGAAGGTCGCGGTACTCCTGGAACTTGGAGTCCTGGCCCTCCTTGTGCCGGGGCATTCCGCTGATTTCGGCCTCGCCCCGAATGGTAAAATTGCCGAGCTCAATCTGAGCCCGACCCGGCGAAGCCGACAGGATGGTCAAAACCAGACTCGCAGTCCAAACGAAACAAGTTCCGGTGCGTTTCATCTTGGACCTCCCCTATCGCTGAAAGCGACGTCCTGACGGATGGTTCGACCCGTGCACCTGGCTGTGGCAGTTCGTACAGCTCCGGTTGAAGAAAAAGACCGAGGTGCTGCCGCGCGGCGTGCCCGGGTGACGCGTGGCGATGTGACATTGCGTGCAGAGCCGAGGATCGGTCACCTTGAGAAGCCGATCATTGACCGAGCCGTGAGGCTCGTGGCAGTTGGCGCAGTTCTCGAGCACCGGAGGATGCTCCCAGAGAAACGGACCGCGGCGCTCCGCGTGGCAGGTGTAGCAATTTTCGTTTACGCTTGCCTGCTTGAGTTGGGCGGGATTAGGAGTCCCGTGCGGATTGTGGCAATCGGTACAGGTTATCTTCCCTTCCCTCACAGGCATGTGCGAAGAGCGCATGAGCTGCGCCTTTCTCTGCAGATGACACTGGCCGCAAACCTCGGTCTGCGCGCGCTTGTTGAAAAAAGGTGTCCGGTCGCCGACCTTCGCCAGTTGGAAGCGATCGGTCGTCTTCTCCATGAGGGTGTGGCAGTTGACGCAGGCGATTCCTCGGCTGGCGTGAGGGCTTGCCTCCCAGTAGGTTTGCACTCCGCGCTGATGGCAGGTGAGACAGGGCTGGTTCTGGACCTCGGCCGATTCCCCCGAATCCTTTCGGAACGTGATCAGCCCGCCGACCCCCTTGCCGCCGCCGGCCGCGACATGGGCGCTTCCCGGACCGTGGCAGTTCTCACAGGCTTGTTTTTCGGTTTCGTTGCGCGCGTTGAAGAGAAAAATTTTCCCCATCATCGTGTGGGAAAACTTCTCGAACGCGGGGGCGTGGCAGGCTTTGCAGACCTCGGTGCCGACGTAGGTGGGAGCGGCGGGTTTCGCCGCCTCAGGCTGCGCCGCCGAAGCGGCGGAGGTGCGGACCAAAAGGAAGCCAGCGCCAACCAAAACGACGAGCATCGAGCGCCTCATACGTCCTCCCTCTCGTTCGCACGAGCCTTCGGCTACCGAGGGTGCTTATATCATCCTCGCTCCGGGCCTGTCCATCGGCCATTTGGCCCATTTTTCGAGCCCTGCCGAAACGCGGGCGCCCCGGGGAACCCGGGGACGGCCGCTGCGGCCGGGGGCGCAGGGTAGTGACTTCGCTCGGTTTTTTAAGTACAGTCCCGGAAAACGAGCTCGGTCGGGTACAGGAAAGGCCTGTGGAAACTGCGGCGCGCGAATTCCAGATCATGGTGAAGACGGTCGGGGCGATCTGCAACCTCGACTGCGACTACTGCTATTACCTCAAGAAGGAAGATCTCTACCCGAAGGGCACGAGCTTTCGGCTCAGCGACGAGACGCTCGAGCGCTACATCGCCCAGCACATCCGGGCGACGCCCAAGGAGATCGTGAGCTTCTCGTGGCACGGAGGGGAGCCGACGCTCCTGGGCGTCGATTTTTTCCGCAAGGCGGTCGCGCTGCAGAAAAAATATCTTTCCCCCGGGAAGCAGCTCGTCAACGGCATCCAGACCAACGGGACGTTGATCGATGAGGAGTGGTGCCGGTTTCTCGCGGCGGAAAACTTCTACGTGGGCCTGAGCCTGGACGGCCCGCGCGACCTGCACGACCGCTATCGGCTGACCAAGGGCCGCAAGCCGACGCATCGCGCCGTCGTCCAGGCGTTCCAGCTCCTCCGGCAGCACGAGATCCACGTCGATTTGCTGTGCGTCGTCCACGAAGCCAACGTCCGCCACCCGATCGCCGTCTACCGCTTCCTCAAGGAGATCGGCGGACAGTACCTGCAGTTTCTCCCGCTGGTGGAAAAAACCGCCGACCCGATGGCCCCGGTTCACCCGCGCTCGGTGCCGGCCGACGCCTACGGCGATTTTTTGTGCGCGGTTTTCGACGAGTGGGTGCGCAACGACATCGGCAGGGTTTTCATCCAGCTCTTCGACGAGGCCGTCCGACCTTTTCTCGGCATGGAGCACGCGCTTTGCATCTTCCGCGAGACCTGCGGCGACGTGCCGGTCGTCGAGCACAACGGAGACTTCTACTCTTGCGATCACTACGTCGAGCCCGCGCACAAGATCGGCAACATCTACGAGCGGACGCTGGCGGAGCTGATCGAGGACCCGGCGCAGCGCGAGTTCGGCCGGCGCAAGTGGACGGCCCTGCCCCGGTACTGCCGGGAGTGCGAAGTGCGGGACATGTGCAACGGCGGCTGTCCCAAGGACCGGCTGATCCGGACCCCCGACGGCGAGGAGGGCCTCAACTATCTCTGCGCCGGCCTCAAGCGGTTCTTCACGCACAGCAAGCCCTATTTCCAGGAATTCGCGCGATTGGTCGAGGCGGGCGAGCCCGCGGAAAAGCTGATGGAGATCGTGCGGGCCCGGGATGCGCGGCGGCCGGGAGCGGGAGCCGGGCGTAACGATCCGTGCCCGTGCGGCAGCGGGAGGAAATACAAACGCTGCTGCGGCGGCGCGGCCAAGGCTTCTGCTGCGCGATAACCCGCCCGCGACGGTCACCAGGATCAAGGGAGTGCCGGGCGTGGCGGAACCCCTTTTCTTCTTCCGCCGGATTCGTCCCGTTTACGATCCCAAGGAGCCGCTATGTCCCTTTACGATGACCTGATCGAAGGAGCGATCGACGTCCACTGCCACGCCGATCTCGAATTTTCCGCGGAAGAGCGCAAGCGCGAGCCGGAGATCGCCTGGCTGCCGAAGGCGGAAGCGATGGGCCTGCGCGGCGTGGTCTTGAAGTCGCACTGGTGGCCCACCGCCAACGTCGTTCCCCACATCCTTACCGCGGTGCAGACCCGGGTCGCCCTCTGGTCCAGCGCCGCGTTGAACATCGTCGCCGGCGGGCCCAATGCCTGCGTGGTCGAGGCGTGCGCGCGGCTGGGAGGGAAGATGGTCTTTCTTCCCACGTGGAGCGCGCGCAACGACGTCGAGCGCCGCGGCTTCAGCAGCCGCATCCCCCAGTACTACAGGGATCACGCGCGCCTGGAAAACCCGGCCTACTATTTTCTCGACGACCGCGGCCGGCTCGACCGGCGCGGGCACGAGATCCTGGAATGCTGCAAGGCCTGCGACCTGGCGCTCGGCACCGGCCACGTCTCCTGGCAGGAATCGCTTGCTTTCATCGAAGCGGGGCGCGATATCGGCTTTCGGCGGATCGTCGTCAATCACGCGCACAGCCACATCATCGCCATGCCGCTCGACGCCATGCGGCGGGCCGCCGAGCTGGGCGCCTTCGTGGAAGTGTGCTGGAACGCGCTCGCGCCCGGGCGCATGGACTCCTTCGAGCTGGTCCGCCAGCTGCGCGAGATCGGCCTCTCTCAGGTGGTGGCGAGCACCGACTATTTCCGACCCTACAGCCCGAATCCCCCCGAGCTTTTCCGCATGTTTTGCGGCATGCTGCACGAAGGGGGCTTGCGCCCCGAAGAGGTGCGGCAGGTCGCCTGCGCGAACCCCGCGCGGCTCATGGGGCTCGCCTGAGGCGCGCTCAATCGGGCGTTTTTTTTCGGTCGAACGAGGCGGGAAGGCGGCACGCGCGCGAGATCCGGTACCGATTGTCGGCGAAGGCGCGGTAGGCCCCGTCGAACAGCAGCCGCAAGCCCGGCAGGATCGAGAGCGCGTAGAGAGGCGTCGCCCACCAGATGCGTCTCATCAGGTAGCGGTACGCCTCGGTCCCGCGGAGCTCGGCTCCGCCCGCCAGGAGCAGGCGCAGGTCCGGTCCGGCGTCGCCGTCGCGAAGCCCCAGTCTCTCGGCGACCCAGCCGGCCTGCAGCGGGGCGATGCGAAAGCCTCGCTTTTCGAGCGTCTTTTCCCAGTACGGCACCCACCGGCTGCAAAAACCGCAGGCGCCGTCGTAAAGCACCCAGCCCCGGGGCTCCTGTTCCTCTGGACCGCTCATCGGGCACCGTTCCGTTTCCGAGGTTCTTCTTCCTCGTCGAGCTTCTCGTCGTCGGGCACCGTATCGGCCACCAGGTCGCGGATCCATGGGCGCTTGGGAAGCGGCTCCACGGTGATGGGCCCTGGCGTGAGCTTCGCGGTGCAGGTGTATTCGACCTCGCCGTTGACCAGCGCCATGCAGGTCTTGCAGGCGTTGGCGTTGATGCAGCTGTAGCGCACCGCGAGCGTGCCGTCACGGTGGATGCGAATCCAGCGGAGCGCGTCCAGGACCGACATGCCGTCCTCGTACGGCACCTCGAACCGTTCGTAGCGGGCCGCCTCCGCGGCCGTTCCCCGGCGGATCAGCAGAACGGCTCTCCGGTCGTTGCGCTCAGCCACGATCGGCCTCCACCCGCCCCATCGGGGTGATCCAGCGCGAGCACAGCCTGCCGTCCCGAAGCTCGAGCACCTGGTTGCGCTCCAGCTCGGGTCTGGTCTCGGCGAAGTCTTCCCGCTGGTGCGCGCCCCGGCTTTCCCGCCGGGCCAGTGCCGATTGCACGACGCATTCGGCTGAGAGCAGCATGGCCCGCAGCTCGAACCAGTCCTGGATGTCGAGGTTATAGGCGCCCGCGGCGCCGACGCGCAAATCGGGCAGCTCGTCGCGCATCTCGCGGATCCGCTCCAGCGCCGCAGCCAGCTTGCCCCCGGTCCGAAAAGGGCCGGCGTTCTCCCACATGAGCCGCTGCAGCTCGCTCTGGACCATGGCGGGCCAGGCCGCTCCGGGCGAGCCTTTCCCCTTTTTCAATGCGTCGAGCCGCTCGATCGAGGGCTCCGCCAGCGACGCCTCCCACGGCGGCGCTCCGCTCCTCGCGCGCGCCGCCGCGGAGCGGCCCGCGCGCTCGCCGAAGACCAGCGCTTCCGTAATGGCGTTGCCGGAAAGACGATTGGCCCCGTTGGCGCCGCCGACCGCTTCTCCGGCGGCGTAGAGCCCTTCGATCCGCGTCTCCATCTTTCCGTCCACCCGAATCCCGCCCATGTGATAGTGGGCGATCGGTCCGACTTCCACGGGGGTTTTGGTCAAATCGATCCCGTTGGCGAGCAAGCGGTCGATCACCGGCCCGAACGCTTCGCGCAGCCGGGCCTCTCCGATATGCCGGAAGTCGAGATAGGCGCCGCCGTGCGGGGAGCCTCTGCCGGCCTCGACCTCCTTGAGGATCGCGTAGGAAGCCAGGTCGCGCGTGGCGGTGTAGCGGCCGAAGTCGGTGCCGCCGTAGCGATCGACGAACTCTTCGAGCCTGCCGTTCAACAGCCTGCCGCCGAGCTTGTAGCGAAACGGATCCCACATGATCGGATCCATGCCGACCAGGCGCGGCGCCAGGTGGCCGATGGGAAAGAACTGGACGAACTCCATGTCGACCAGCTCCGCCCCGGCCTCGAGCGCCAGGGCACAGGCTTCGCCCCCCATGTTCGCGGAGGCGCTGTTGCGCGCATAGAGCCTGGTCAGGCCTCCCGCGGCGAGAACGACCGCACCGGCGTGAAACGTCGCGAGACGGCCGTCCCGAACGCTGAGGCCGACCGCGCCCAGCGCGCGCCCGCCCTTCACCGCGATCTGGACGACGGCGACGTTGCTGATCCGCCGGATCCCTGAGGTCTCGCCCACCTTGCGGCGCAGCGTCCCGGCCACCGCCGGGCCGGTGGCGAGAAAATCGACGTAGCAGCAGCGCTTGCGGCTGTGTCCCGGCGCCGTTTCCTGTTTGATGTGGCCCCCCTCGCGCGCCCAGCGCGTTCCCCACGCGTCCATCTCCAGGATTCGCTCTGGACCCCCGCGGCAGAGCAGCTCCGCCAGCTCCTCGTTGCACAGCCCGCGGCCGGCCTTGAGCGTGTCGGCCAGATGAAGGGTCCAGTCGTCCGGCTCCTGATGCCCGAGCGCCGCCGCCACGGTCATCTGCGCCATGACCGTGGCGCCGCCGCGGCCCACCAGACTCTTGTCGAGCAGGACCACGGACGCGCCCGCGCGCGCCGCGGCGATGGCGGCGTACATGCCGGCGCCGCCCGCGCCGACCACCAGGACATCGCTTTCGAGATGAGGCATGGTCAACGAGCGACCTGCGGGCTTCGGTCAATCGTCCGGGCCGCTCCTCTGCAGCTCGCGCAGCGCTTTTCTCGCCGCTTCCTGCTCCGATTGCTTCTTGCTCCTGCCCTCGCCCGTCCCGAGCACCCTGCCGCCGACCGAGATCTCCGTGACGAAATATTTTTCATGGTCCGGCCCGGTCTCCGAAACCAGCCGGTAGCTCGGCGGCTCCCGGAACAGGAGCTGGCTGATCTCCTGCAGCCTGGTCTTGTAGTCGCGAAGCCCCAGCCTTCTCGCCCGCACGTCCGCGGCGAAATAGCGCTCTACCGTGCGCCGGGCCGCCTCGTAACCGCCGTCGCGATAGATCGCTCCCAGCAAGGCCTCGAAAGCGCCGGCGAGAATCGACTCCTTGGTGCGACCGCCGCTGCGTTCCTCCCCCTTGCCGAGCCGCAGCAGCGCGCCGAGCTCGAGCTGGGCAGCCTTCTCGGCCAGGACGGCGGAGTTCACCAGCGCGGCTCGCATGCGCGAAAGGTCCCCTTCGCTCCGCCGCGGATAATTCCGGATCAAGAGATCGCTCACGGCGAGGTCCAGTACCGCGTCGCCGAGAAACTCGAGGACCTCGTTGTGTCCCTCGTCCCGATCGCGGCTGTAAGAGACGTGCGTGAGCGCCCGCACGAGCAGGGAGGGATCGGCGAACTTGTAGCCGATTTTCTCTTGAAGCCGATCGAGCGACGGGTTGTGAGCCAAGCGAAACCTGTTCGACCTGCCGGAGGCTGCGGCATTGAACCGCAGCTTCAGCCCGGATTGCCCGGCCGAGCCGCCAAAGCGGGCGGCAACCCTGGAGCTGGGAGAACGCAGAGAGGCGAAACTTCGAAGTCTCCGCGCTTCGAGACGCCGAGCTTCATTTTCGAGCCCCGGCTTTCATCGAAGTGTCCTGATCGCTACCTGCTCGGCGGCATCGACCCGTCGTCTTCGCCGCCCAGGGGTCGCCCGCCGCGTCCGGCGGCGATCGAGCTGCGGAATCCGCTTTCAATGGCCCCGGAGGCCGCGCCGTCTCCGGCCGGCACCGGGACGCCGCGCAGCATGCCCCGCTCCACGCTCTCGACGAGAACGTCGATCTCGCGGTTCACGGCGACGGTGCCGCTCACCGTTACCCGGAGGTAGTTGCGGCTCAGCCCCCGGTTGCCGCCCGTTCCGGGATCCGTTTTTTCCTCGATCAGCACCGGCAGCACCCGACCGCGAAATTTCTCGTAGAACTCGGCCTTCTTGGCCGCGCCCAGCTCGCGCATGCGCCGGGCGCGCTCCTTTTTCACGGCCGACGGGACGGGGTCCGGGAGAGTCGCCGCAGCGGTGCCGCGCCGCACGGAAAAGGGAAACACGTGGAAATAGGTGAGCGGCAGCGACGCGAAATAGTCGAGAGAAGCCTCGAATTCCCTCTCGGTCTCTCCCGGAAACCCGACGATGATGTCGGTCCCGATCGCCGCTTCCGGCAGCCGTTCACGCACCCTCCACACCAGCTCGCGATAGTAGCCGCTATCGTAGTTGCGGCGCATCAGCCGCAGGATCCGGTCCGTTCCGGCCTGGGCGCAGACGTGGAGATGCGGGCAAACCGCTCCGCCGTCCGCCATGAGGTCCAGGAGCCGGTCCGAAACCTCGCGCGGATCCAGAGAGCTCAGCCGCAGCCGCGGCACCAGACTCTCCTCGGCGATCGCCGCGACCAGCGCCGCAAGGTCGAGCCGCGGCTCCAGATCGCGCCCGTAGCCGCCGAGATGAATTCCCGTGAGGACGATCTCACGGTAACCGGCCTCGGCAAGCAGCCGAACCTGCTCCAGCACCGAACGCGGCGCGACGCTGCGACTTCGCCCGCGCGCCTCGGGAATGATGCAGTACGTGCACGAATAATCGCAGCCCTCCTGGACTTTGAGGAACGCGCGCGTGTGCCCGGGGAGGGCCCGCGTGCCAAGGACGGGAATCCCGCGCTCCCTTCGGACATCGCCGACGGCGACGCGCTCCGCGGGCGGCGGGCCGGAACGCTCCACGTACCGGAACAGATCCTCGAGCCGGTTCAGTCCCACCACGTAGTCGACGCCCGGAATGCGGGCCGCCTCGGCGGGGCTGACCTGCGCATAGCAGCCGGTCAGGATCACCCTTGCGGCGGGGTTTCGGCGGCGCGCTCGGCGCACCAGCTGCCGCGCCTCCCAGTCGGCGCGGTCCGTCACCGTACAGGTGTTGACAATGTAGCAGTCCGCGGCCTCCTCGAACGGCACGAGCGCGTGCCTCTCCGCCGCGCGGCTCTGAATGACCGCGCTGTCGTACTGATTGATCTTGCAGCCTAGCGTCGCGATCGCTATCCGCATGCTACACGTGCGCGGGCCGTCCCGCGCTGGGCTGAGCCCGAAGCGCCGCCTCGATCCAGCCTCCGCCCAGGACCCGATCGCCGCGGTAAAAAACCGCCGCCTGCCCCGGAGTCACCGGAGCGTGGGGTCTGCGAAACGAGACCTGCCATGAGCCGTCGGAGCGGCGCCGCACCGTGCACGGCGCCGGCGGTGAACGGTAGCGGATCTGCACCTCGGCCTCGATCGGCTCCTCCGGAGGCGTGTCGATCCACCGGACGTCGCGCGCCAGCAGGCCCCGGCAGGCGAGAGCCTCCTTGCCGCCGACCACGATCCGCCGCGTCGCTTCCTCGATTCCGAGCACGTAGAGCGGGCGGGAAGCGCAAAGCCCGAGGCCTCTCCGCTGGCCTACCGTCACCCCGTGGATGCCCTGATGCCGGCCGAGCACCCGGCCGGCCTCGTCGACGATCTCTCCGCCGGCAAGCTCCCCTTCGCTCGCGTAGGAGCGCACCAGAGCGCGGTAGTCGCCGAAGCAGATATCCTGGCTCTCGACGCGGTCGGCGACCGGAAGCCCGAGCCGCCGGGCTTCCCGGCGAACCTCGCTCTTGCTGAGCTCGCCCACGGGGAACAAAGTGCGGTCGAGCTGCTCGCGCGAGAGCGCGAAAAGGAAATAAGACTGGTCCTTGGACCGATCCGCGCCGCGCAGGAGCGCCCGCCGGCCGGTGCGTTCGTCGGCCGCGATCCGGGCGTAGTGTCCGGTCGCGACGTAATCCGCGCCCCGGCCGAGCGCCCAGTCGAGCAGCTTTCCCAGCTTGAAATCCCGGTTGCAGCTCACGCAGGGATTCGGCGTGCGGCCGCGCAAGTATTCCCGCGCGAAAGGCTCGACCACCCGCTCGACGAACTCGGCGCGCAGGTCGAGAAGCTCGTGAGGAATGCCGAGCAGCTTCGCCACCGCCCGGGCGCCCCCGAGGTCGGTGCAGTTGCGCGGCCCGAGCCCCTCCGCCTCCCACATCCTGAGCGAAACGCCCACCACCTCGTGCCCCTGTTCCTTCAACAGGGCGGCGGCAACGGAGCTGTCCACTCCGCCGCTCATCGCCACCACGATCTTCTTGCTTCCACCCGTCATTGCTCGATCCGCTCCCGCGGCCCTAGCTTCCCGCGTTCTTCAGCAGCTCGCGGACCTTGTTCAGGACCTCGCTGTCCTCGGCGCGCCGCTCCTCGACCGCCCCCTGGCGGGCGCTCAGCTCGTTCACCCTCTCCTCGAGCTTTTGAATGTAATCGGCGAGCCCCGTGATCGCCTTCGCGATCGGGTCGGGCAGCCGGCCGTGCTCGAGATCGATCAGGTGCGCGTGCGGATCCCTGGGCGCGCTCTGGCTCTCCACGACGCGGCCGGGGATACCCACGACGGTCGAGTGCGGCGGCACCTGGCTGACGACCACCGAGCCCGAGCCGATCTTGCTGTTGTGGCCGATCGTCACGGGGCCGAGAACGGTCGCGCCGGCGCCGATCACGACGAAGTTCTCCACGGTCGGGTGGCGCTTTTCCTTTTTCAGGCTCGTCCCGCCGAGGGTCACGCCCTGATAGATGGTGACGTCGTCCCCGATCTCCGCGGTCTCTCCGATCACCACTCCCATGCCGTGATCGATGAAGAACCGCCGGCCGATCTTGGCTCCCGGGTGGATCTCGATCCCCGTGAAAAAGCGTCCGAGGTGGCTGATGAAGCGGCCGAGCCCCTTGAACCCGTGCGACCAGGCCGCGTGCGCGACCCGGTAGAAGAACAGCGCGTGGAATCCCGGGTACGTGAGCACGATCTCCCAGACGTTGCGCGCTGCCGGATCGCGGTCGAAGACGACCTGGATGTCTTCTTTGAGGATATTCCACATCTGCGGGCGCTCGCTTTTAACCGGCCTCGCTTTCAGTGAATCCCCTGGCCGCCTGCGGCGCAAGCCGGGCCGTCCTCATCCCCGTGCCTTCTTCGAGTCCTTGTAGAGCTTGTAGTCGATGCTGTCGCACAGCGCCTGCCAGCTCGCCTCGATCACGTTGTGGGAAACGCCGACCGTGCCCCAGCGGTCCTTGCCGTCCCCGGACTCGATCAACACCCGGACCGAGGCGGCGGTTCCTTCGCCCGAGGAGAGAACCCGGACCTTGTAGTCGAGCAGCTCCACCTCGCTCAGCGCCGGATAGAACTTGGTGAGCGCGCGCCGGAGCGCCTGGTCGAGGGCGTTGACCGGTCCGTTGCCCATCGCCGCGGCGTGCTCGACCACCCCGTCGACCTCGACCATGATGGTCGCCTCGGAGATCGGCGGCTCCCCTTCCTTGCGCTTCTCGTCGATGACGCGGAAGCCGAGCAGCCGGAAGTTCTTCCGCTTCTTCTCCAGCGCCTCCTGGATCAGCAGCTCGAAGGAGGCCTCGGCCGCCTGGAACTCGTAGCCCTGGCTTTCCAGCTCCTTGATGCGCCTCAGGATGTCGTGCACCGCCTGGTCCTTGTCGGTGAGATCGATGCCGTACTCCTTGCCCTTGTAGATGATGTTGCTCCGGCCCGCGAGGTCCGAGACCAGCACCCGCTGACGGTTGCCGACGAGGTCCGGGTCGATGTGCTCGTAGGTCTCCCGGTTCTTCAGCACTCCCGAGACGTGCAGGCCCCCCTTGTGGGCGAACGCGCTGTCGCCGACGTACGGCTGGTGCTTGTTCGGGTGGATATTCGCCAGCTCGTAGAAGAACTGCGATACCTCCCTCAGCTTCTTCAACTGCGCCGGCGACACGCACCGCTTGCCCATCTTCAGCTGCAGGTTCGGAATCGCCGAGATGAGGTTCAGGTTGCCGCAGCGCTCCCCGAACCCGTTGATCGTTCCCTGCACCTGCCGGGCGCCCATCTCGACGGCCGCCAGCGTGTTCGCGACCGCGAGCTCGCCGTCGTTGTGGCAGTGGATGCCGAGCGGCGTGGCGATCGTCTCGTTGACGCGGGCCATCGCCTCGCGGATCTCGCCCGGCAGCCGGCCGCCGTTGGTGTCGCAGAGCACGATCCAGTCGGCGCCGCCGTCGCGCGCGGCCTGCAAGCACTCGAGCGCGTACTCGGGGTTGCTGCGAAAGCCGTCGAAGAAGTGCTCCGCGTCGAAGATCACCTCGTCCACGTGGCGCTTCACGTATGCGATCGAATCGGCGATGATCTCGAGGTTCGCCTTCTTGCTGATGCGCAGGTCGTCGCGCACGTGCAGATCCCAGGTCTTGCCGACCAGCGTCACCACCGGCGTTTCCGCGCTCAAAAGCACCTTGAGGCTGGGATCCTGCGCGGGCTTGGAGGTCGGCCGGCGCGTCGTGCCGAAGGCCGCGATCCGGGTCTTCTTGAGCTTGAGCTTCTTGACCTCCTTGAAGAAGTCGGCGTCCCTCGGGTTGGAGCCCGGATAGCCGCCTTCGAGATAGTCGACCCCCAGCTCCTCGAGCTTTTCCGCGATCCGCAGCTTGTCCTCGAGAGTGAAAGAGATGTCCTCGGCCTGGCAGCCGTCCCTCAGCGTCGTGTCGTAGATCAGGACGTCCTTCATGCGTTTTCCCCGCTTCCGACGAACGCGTCGTGCAAGACCCGAACCGCCAGCTCCGCGTACTTCGAAGCCACCACCACGGAAATCTTGATCTCGGAGGTGGAGATCATCTCGATGTTGATGCCCTCGCGCGCCAGGACCTCGAACATCCGGGCCGCCACCCCGGCGTGCGTGCGCATGCCGACCCCGACGACCGACACCTTGGCGATGTCGGTGTCGAGCCGGACGCCCCTCGCCCGCACCTCGGGCGCAGTCTTCTCCACGATCGCCATCGCCTTCTTGTAGTCCGCCTTGGGCACCGTGAACGTGAGATCGGTCGTCCCGTCCTCGCTCGCGTTCTGAATGATCATGTCGACGACGATGTGGGCCGCAGCGATCGGCCCGAAGACCTGCGCCGCCAGCCCGGGCCGGTCCGGCACCCCGAGCAGCGTGATTTTAGCCTCGTTCTTGTCGCAAGCCACTCCGGAAACCAAAACGTCGTCCATGCTCGGATCCTCCTCGACCAGCCAGGTCCCCTCGGCGTCGACGAACGTCGAGCGGACGTGAACCGGCACCGCAAACTTCTTGGCGAATTCCACCGAGCGGATCTCCAGCACCTTGGCTCCGGTGCTCGCCAGCTCGATCATCTCGTCGTACGAGATGCGGCTGAGCTTGCGCGCGCTCGGGCAGATGGCCGGGTCCGCGGTGAACACGCCCTCGACGTCCGTGTAGATCTCGCACGCCGCCGCATTCAGGAACGCCGCCAGGGCGACGGCACTGGTGTCGGAGCCGCCGCGCCCCAGGGTCGTGATGTTGTCCGCTTCGTCTACCCCCTGAAAGCCGGCGACCACCACGACCTCGCCGGCGGCGAGCGATTGGAGAATCTTCGCGGAATCGATGTTGCGGATGCGGGCGCGGCCGTAGGCGCTGTCGGTCTCGATGCGCACCTGGTGCCCCAGAAAGGAGCGCGCCGGCTGGCCCAGCTCGCGCAGCGCCAGGCTCAGCAGAGCGACCGAGACCTGCTCCCCGGAGGCCAGCAGCACGTCGCGCTCCCGCTCGTCGGGGAACTCCGAGATCTCGTGGGCGAGCGCGAGCAGGCGGTTGGTCTCGCCCGCCATCGCCGAGACGACGACCACGAGGTCGTTGCCCGCCGCCTTGGCGGCGCGCACCTTTTCCGCGACGCGTTTGATGCGCTCGATCGTTCCGACCGACGTTCCGCCGTATTTCTGGACCAGCAATGCCATCCGTTCCGGTTCTCCGGCCGCTTCAACCGGCCGTCTTGGCGCGAGCATCGTCTCTCGATCCCGCGCGAAAGCCCTCTTCCTTCAACCGCTCCAGGGTCTCCTCGTAGCGTCCGCCGTGAGCCGTGAAGGTCAACCGGCGGCCGGTCGGGCCGCAAAACTCCATCCGGACCTCGATATATTCGTCGACCTCACCCGACGGCAGCCGTTCGAACCACTCGATCACGCTCACGCCGTCCGAGTACAGGCACTCCCGAAGGTTCAGCCCGTCGAGCTCTTCGGCCGTGCCGATGCGATAGAGATCGATGTGATAGATCGGCACGCGGCCGTGATACTCGTTGATCAGGGTAAAGCTCGGGCTGCGGATCCATGCTTTCTCGCCGACCCCCGCGCCCTGCACCAGGCCACGGACGAAGCAGGTCTTGCCGGCTCCCAGCTCGCCGACGAGCCCGACAATCTCGCCCCCCTCGAGCAACTCCCCCAGCCTTTGCCCCCATGCGGCGGTCTGGCGCGGGGAGCGGGTGACCACGCTCCAAGAAGCCATAAGATCACGGGTAATATAGCCACAACTAATATATTTTCGGGGCGATTTCGAGCCTACCCGGCGGCGTCGCGAAGCTCCCGGATCGCCTCCGGCAAGCCCTCTATGAGATCGGAGGCGATCAGCCCGATCTCGCCTTTGCGCGCAGCGATCCGGTCGCCGACGTAGCCGTGCAGGTAAACGCCGAGCCGCGCGGCCTCCCCCGGGGGGAACCCCTGGCTGAGGAGAGCGCCGATCATCCCCGCCAGCACGTCGCCCATCCCGCCGCTCGCCATCCCCGGATTGCCGGTGGGATTGATGGATACTCTTCCTTCGGGGGTGGCGATCACCGTCCTCGCGCCCTTGAGCACCAGGTAGCACCGATGGGCCGCGGCGAAAGAGCGCGCCGCACCGACGCGGTCCCGGCTGATCGCCGCGGTTTCGACCCCGAGAAGGCGCGCCATCTCTCCCGGATGCGGGGTCAGGATCGGAGCGCTTTTCGCCTTGGCCAGGCGGTCGATCTCGAGCGCGAGATTGTTCAAGCCGTCGGCATCGATCACCCAGGGAGCCTCCAGGTTGCGCAACAGCCAGCGGATCATCCTCCGCGTGGCGTCGGTCACTCCGATCCCGGGGCCGAAGACGAGCGCGCTCTTGCGCTGAAGCAGCCGGCGCCACTCCTCGTCATCCGGCGACTCCATCTCCTCCGCCGCGTTTTCCTTCAGCGGTTCGGTCATCGCCTCGACCAGCGCGCCCGCGAGGATGTCGTTGAGGGACCGCGGCGCGGCGAGCGTGACCAGTCCGGCTCCGGTTCGCATCGCCGCGCGCGACGCCATGATCGCCGCTCCGGTCTTGCCGCGCGAGCCGGCCACGATCAGCAGATGGCCGTAGGTCCCCTTGTGGCTGTCGGCTTCCCTGACCGGGATGAGGCGCCCCATTTCGCCCGGCTCCAGAAGCTCTGTTTTCCCGCCGACCTCGGCCGCGGCCCGGGGGTCGATCCCGATGTCGGCGATGGCGAGGTCTCCCGCGTAGTCGATCCCCGGATGGATGACGAGCCCCAGCTTCGCAAACCCCAGCGAAACGGTCATCTCGGCCTGGATCGCGACGCCGAGCGGCACTCCACGGTCGGCATCCAGGCCCGAGGGAACGTCGACGGCGACGATCGGGACGCCGCAAGCGTTCATGAGCGTGATCGCCTCCGCGTAAAGCCCGCGCACCTCGCTCTTCATGCCGGTGCCGAGGATCGCATCGAGCAGCAGCCCCTTGCCTCGCAGGCAGGCTTGCAGCCTGTCCAGCTCGCCGCTGCCGATCTGCGTGACCTTGCCCTTGCTCCTGACGAACGCGCGAAAATTGTGCGCGGCGTCGGCAGAGAGCTCTTCTGGTTTGGCCAGCAGCGCAACCTCGCACGGGATCCGCTTCTTCCTGAGCAGGCGCGCCGCCACGAAGCCGTCCCCGCCGTTGTTCCCCTTGCCTGCCACGACGAGCACGCCCTTGCGGGCGCAGGGCCGGTAGCGTTCCAGCACGGCTTCGACGATCCGCTCGCCCGCCCGTTCCATCAGCTGCAGGCTCGGAACGCCGTATCGCTCGATGGTCAGCCGATCCATCTCGCGCATCTCTTCAGCGGTCACGACCCACATGGTTCCAGAATCCTAAGTGGTTCCAGGTCGTTTAACGAAGTCCGTCGGCCCTCGGTCATCTCTGCTGTCCCCGGCTGCCTCCGGCACGGCTCGAGCCGCAGAGCCGGCGGCTGGGCCGCTCCGCGCCGGGTCAAAAGCTCAACGGAGAGCACCGCAAAGCAGCCAGAAGCCGGAAACCAGAAACCGCCTTCGGCGTCGTGCGCCGGTTCGACAGGAGAAGGCCGCCGAAACGGCCTACCGCTCACCCCTGACCTTCGTGAAGATGGCCTTCATCTCCCGGACCGCCTGCTCGATACCGACGAGGATGGCGCGCGCAACGATGCTGTGGCCGATGTTCAGTTCCACGATCTCCTCGATTTTCGCCACGGCCGCGACGTTCTCGTAGTCGAGGCCGTGGCCCCCGTGAACCTCGAGTCCCTCGCGGCGCGCCAGCGCGGCGATCGCCGCGATCTCCGCGAGCTCGCGCTCGCGCGCGGCTCCCGCGGCCTCGCAGTAGCGCCCCGTGTGGATCTCGACCCCGTGGGCTCCGGTCTCCTTGGCCGCCTCGATCTGCCGCCGGTCGGGATCGACGAACAGGTTCACCCGCAGCCCGCGGTCCTGCAGCCGGCGGACCGCGTCTCGGATCCTGGTTTTGCGGGCGGCGACATCGAGCCCGCCCTCGGTGGTCAGCTCTTCTCTTTTCTCCGGGACGAAGCAGGCGTCGTCCGGACGGAACCGCTCCGCCAGCGCCAGCATGGCGGGCGTTACCGCCATCTCGAGATTGAGCTTCGTCCGCACGCGCTCGCGCAGCCGTTCGACGTCGCCTTCCTGGATGTGACGGCGATCCTCGCGCAGATGGACGGTGATGCCGTCGGCGCCGCCTTTCTCTGCCGCCAGCGCCGCTTCGACAGGATCGGGAACCCGCGCGCGCCGCGCCTGGCGAACGGTGGCGACGTGGTCGACGTTGACGCCGAGGCGGATCATGACGGCGCTCCGACCTCGGCGCGGATCGCGGCGGCGATCTCCTCGGCCATTTCCCGGATGCGCGCCTCCTCCTCCCCTTCCAGCATCACGCGCGCGAGCATCTCCGTCCCCGAATAGCGCACCAGCGTCCGCCCGCGTCCGTTCATGGCGCGCTCGACGTCGGCGATCTTCTTGGCGACGGCCGGCATCGACCGGAGGTCCCTCTTTTCCCTCACCTTGACGTTGATCAGGACCTGCGGCAGCCGCTCCATTACCTTCTTGAGCTCCCCCAGGCGCCGGCCGCTCTCGACCATCAGCGCGAGGACCTGCAGGCACGTGATGGCGCCGTCCCCGGTCGTGTTGTGGTCGAGAAACAGGATGTGACCGGACTGCTCGCCGCCGAGGTTGTAGCCGCCTTCGAGCATCTTTTCGGCCACGTAGCGGTCGCCGACCTCGGTGCGGACCAGGCGGATCCCGCTGCGCTTGAGCGCGAGCTCCAGGCCGAGATTGCTCATGACGGTGGCGACCACGCCGTTCTTCTTGAGGGCTCCGCGCTCGTGCATGTCCTTGGCGCAGATCGCCAGAACCTCGTCGCCGTCGACGACCTCGCCCTTCTCGTCGACGAAGATCGCGCGGTCGGCGTCTCCGTCCAGCGAAACGGCCAGATCGGCCTTCTCGCGCAGGAGGACCTCACGCGCCGTCTCGGGGTGCAGCGCGCCGCAGCGCCGGTTGATGTTTTCTCCGTCCGGCTGAACCCCGACCGGAATCACCTCGGCCCCGAGCTCCGAGAGCGCCTCGGGCACGACCTTGTAGGCCGCCCCGTGGCCGCAATCCGCCACGATCCGCAGCCCCTCCAGCGTGAGATGGCGCGGAAAGCAGTTCTTGAGAAAAACCACGTAGCGCCCCAGGGCGTCGGCGATCCGGAACGCCTTGCCGATCTTGGAGGCGGTGGGGCGGTCACGCTCGGTCTCCCCGTTGAAGATCATCTCTTCCATGCGCGCCTCGACCTCGTCGGGCAGCTTGAAGCCATCCCATGAGAAAAACTTGATGCCGTTGTCCTGGTAGGGATTGTGCGACGCCGAGATCACCACGCCCGCGTCCGCCCTCATGCTGCGCGTCAGGTAAGCGACGCCGGGAGTCGGCAAGGGACCGACCAGAAGCACGTCGGCTCCCATCGAGGTGATGCCCGAGGCCAGGGCGGTCTCCAGCATGTAGCCGGAAAGCCGCGTGTCCTTGCCGATGAGAATCTTGTAGCGGTGCCCTTTGTCCCCGCCGAGGATTTTGGCCAGCGACGGCGGACGGGAGCGGCCGTCGGCCGGGCGGGCGACCGGATCCTGCAGCACCCGGGCGATGGCCCGCCCGAGCTTCAGCGCCATCTCGGAGGTCATCGGCTCCTGGTTGGCGATCCCCCGAACCCCGTCGGTACCGAACAACCGGCGCTGCGGCTTGTTCCTGGCGGTTTGCGGTTCCATGACTGTCGTGCTCCTGCGGCGCGGCCCGTTCTCAGGACGCGGCTTTCTTGATCCGGACCTTGAACTGCTGCGGTTTGGCTTCCACGACTTTGACCTCCGGCGGCAGGTCGAAGCTCAGCCCGACCACGTGCTCTCCCGCATCGAGCCCTTTGAGATCGAGATAGACGCGATCCGGAGTCGGCTCGAGCTGCGTGATCAGCCGGCGCGGGCCGGCGAGCCGGAGAAAGACCGTCGAGGGCTTAACGGTGTAAGCGCCTTCGAAATCCTTCGCGCGCACCTGGACGGCGGTGAAGTCCCGCGTCACCTGCTCTTCCTTGAGCGTTACCGTCACCGTGACCTGATCCGGAGAAAACTTGAGCGGCTTGCCGTCGGCCGAAAGGCGGACTCGCCGCCGCGTCATGTTGCGGTCCTCTTCCAGGTCGACGGGAAGCGTCTCGACGAACGCCAGCTTGCGCACCTCGTCCACCGGACCCTGCACCGACACCGTGTGCGGCTCGACGGCGGTGGCGGCGACCACGTAGCCCTCCGGAACCTTCCCCGCGAAGCGCACGACGACCGGAAGCGACCGCACCATCATGGGCTCCAGCCGCAGGTTGATGACCGGCGGCGTGATCCGGGCTACCGTGACGCCGCGCGGAATGTTGAACGAGCTCGAGCTCAGGGGGTAGTTGGCGACGCCCGGCTTGGCGTCGCTCAAATCGAGCGAGAGCTTGAGCTCGTCCGAATCCAGGGTCGAAACCAGCGTGCGCGGGCCGGCCACGCGCAACACGACGTAATCCACGTGATTTTCCACAACCATAAGATCCGGAGGTATGTTGCGGAACTCGACCGGCACCTCGATCGTGCGCTCGATGTCCCGATGGCCCGCAAGCCAGAGCCCCAGGGCGATGACCACCGCCAGAACCCTGAGGCCGAGATTGCTCGCGGCGAGCGCGACCAGTTTTTCCCAGAGCCGGGCCATCACCTCATGAGCTCACGCAGCGCCCCGCGCAGCCGCGGGCCGTCCAGGTTCTCGGTCACCCGCCCGCCGACGACCAGCGCGATCGTCCCTTCCTGCTCGGAAACCACGATCGCCACCGCGTCGGTTTCCTCGGTGACTCCCAGAGCCGCGCGATGGCGGGTCCCCCACTGCTTCTTGAGATTCGGGTTGGTGCTGAGCGGCAGCAGGCAGCGGACCGCGGTCACCCTTCCCTTCTGGATCACCAGGGCGCCGTCGTGGATCGGCGAGTTCGGCAGGAACACGCTTTCGAGGAGCTCCCGGCTCACGCGCGCGTCCAGCCTCGTGCCGATCTCCATGTATTCGTTCAGGCCGACCTCGCGCTCCAGGACTACGAGCGCGCCGACCCTCCTTTCCGCCAGCGCCGCCACCGCCTGAGCGACCTCCTCCACGATCTCCTCGCGCCCGGGCGTCAGTCTTTCCGCGGAGCCGAACAACGGCGCCGTCCCCACCTGCGTCAGGGCGCGCCGGATATCGCTCTGGAAGATCACCACGATCACCAGGATGATCGACCCCAGGAAATTGTCCAGAATCCAGCTGAGCGTGAAAAGCCCCAGCATCCGCGCCGAGGCGTAGGCGGCGAGCAGCACCGCCAGCCCGATGATCATTTGCATGGCCCGGCTGCCGCGCACCATCTGGAGCAGGCGATAGATCAGGAACGTCATGATGCCGATGTCCAGACCGTCCTGCCACCTGAGCTGGCCGATCATCTCGTTCATGGCTTCCCTACGGCTCGCGCGCTCCGTAACGGATCGCGTCCGCGATCGCGACCGCCCGGCGCGTGGCCAGAACGTCGTGCGCCCGCACGATCCGGGCGCCCGCCAGGACCGCAGCGGCGGCCGCCGCCAGGCTTCCCTCAAGGCGCTCCCCGGCCTCCAGCCCCAGAATCCGGCCGATGAACGCCTTGCGCGACACGCCGACGAGCAGCGGGGCGCCGAGGCTCGCCAGAGCGGGAAGCCCCCGCAGCAATGCGAGGTTGTGCTCCAGAGTCTTGCCGAAGCCGATGCCCGGATCGACGATGAGATTGCGCTCGGCGATGCCGGCGGCGAGCGCGGTGCGCATGCGCTCGGCGAGAAAGGCGCGCACCTCGGCCACGACGTCACCGTATCGGGGCTCCTTCTGCATCGTTTGCGGCGTGCCCTGCATGTGCATCAGCACCACCGGCACCTCCTCCGCCGCCGCAAGCGCCGCCATCGCGTCGTCGAACCGCAGCGCGCTGATGTCGTTGATGATGTCGGCGCCCTCGGCCAGCGCGGCCCGCGCCACCTCCGCTTTGTAAGTATCGATCGAGATCGGGACCGCAGCCGACCGGCGCAGGCCGCGGATCACCGGCAGCACCCGGGCCAGCTCCTCCTCGACGCTCACCGGATGCGCTCCCGGGCGCGTGGACTCGCCGCCCACGTCGACGATGTCCGCCCCGGCCTCGACCAGCCTCAGCGCATCGTCGACCGCCTTGGCCGGGTCGGTCCGGCGGCCGCCGTCGTAGAACGAATCGGGCGTGACGTTGAGGATTCCCATGACCGCCGTGCGGCGGTCGAGATCGACTGTGCCGTGACGGGTGACGATCGCGCCGGGTCCGGGGATGGGCTCGAGAACGGAGCTGCCGGGGTCTGTCATGATCGCTCAACTGAAACGCCTTCGGAAGGCGCCGTGGTGTCTCGCCGCGGGCCAGAAAGCCCGGGGGAGTCGATCGAAGCCGCGGTCTCGGGCGCGCAACGCGTCATCCGGGCCGCGCTCGGGAACCGGAGGGTGGGCTTGGTCCGCGCGGGCCGCTTTACACAGCGGCGATCGTCGCCGCCGCCTGGCTCAAGGGCTCTTCGCCGTTCCCGTTGAACTCCCTGACGATGGCGTCGATTTCCGATCCGTCGAGGACCTCTTTTTCGAGCAGCCGTTCGGCCACCCGGTGCAGCAAGGCGAGGTTGCTCTTCAGCAGATCCTTGGCTTTCTCGTAGCTCTCCTGAATGATGCGCCGCACTTCCGCGTCGATCTCGATCGCGGTCTGCTCCGAATAATCCTGCCGCTGCGTGAAGTCGCGCCCGAGAAAGATCTCCTCTTCCTTCTTTCCGAACGTCATCGGTCCCAGCTTCTCGCTCATTCCCCATTCGCAAACCATCCGGTGCGCCAGCTCGGTCGCCTTCTCGATGTCGTTGCCGGCGCCGGTGGTCATGTGGTTCAGGACCAGCTCCTCGGCGACGCGCCCGCCGAAGAGGATCGCGAGGTTGTTCATCAGGTACTCGCGCGGGTAGGTGTGCTTCTCGTCCATCGGGAGCTGCTGCGTCAGACCGAGCGCCATGCCGCGCGGGATGATCGTCACCTTGTGGATCGGATCCGCTCCCGGCAGGAGCTTGGCGACCAGGGCGTGGCCGGCTTCGTGATAGGCGGTGTTGCGCTTCTCCTCGTCGCTGATGATCATGCTGCGGCGCTCCGCCCCCATCATCACCTTGTCCTTGGCCAGCTCGAAATCGTGCATGTCGACCTTGTCCTTGTTGCTGCGGGCGGCGAGCAGCGCGGCCTCGTTGACCAGGTTTTCCAGGTCGGCGCCGGCAAAGCCCGGCGTGGCGCGCGCGAGCAGGCTCACGTCCACGTCCGGCGCGAGCGGCACCTTGCGCGTGTGCACTCTGAGAATCCCTTCGCGGCCCTTGACGTCGGGGCGCGGAACCACGACGCGCCGGTCGAAACGACCGGGGCGCAACAAGGCCGGGTCGAGAACGTCCGGCCGGTTGGTGGCGGCGATCAGGATCACGCCTTCGTTGGCCTCGAAGCCGTCCATCTCGACGAGCAGCTGGTTGAGCGTCTGTTCCCGCTCGTCGTGGCCGCCGCCGAGGCCGGCGCCGCGGTGCCGGCCGACGGCGTCGATCTCATCGATGAAGATGATGCAGGGCGCGTTCTTCTTGCCCTGGACGAACAGGTCGCGCACGCGGGAGGCGCCCACGCCCACGAACATCTCAACGAAGTCCGAGCCGCTGATGCTGAAGAACGGCACGCCCGCCTCGCCTGCGATCGCCCGGGCGAGCAGCGTCTTTCCGGTGCCCGGCGGGCCGACCAGGAGGCAACCCTTCGGGATTCGCCCTCCCAGCTTGGTGAACTTCTTGGGATCCTTGAGGAACGCGATGATTTCCTGGAGATCGTCCTTGGCTTCGTCGACGCCCGCCACGTCGTTGAACGTGACGCGGTGCTGATTTTCGGTGAGCAGCTTGGCCCGGCTCTTGCCGAACGACATCGCCTTGCCGCCTCCGACCTGCATCTGGCGCATGAAGAAGATCCACACCCCGATCAGCAGCAGCATCGGGAACCAGTTGAGCAGCAGGACCATGTACCACGGCGACTCGTCCTCGGGCTTGGCCGCGATCTTCACCTTCTTGTCGCGCAGGTTCTTCACCAGTTCGGGATCGTTGGGAGCGAACGTCCGGAACCGCTCGCCGTTCTTGTACTTGCCCTGGATGTTGTGCCCCTGGATGACCACTTCCTGCACTTCACCCCGCTCGACCGAGCCCATGAACTCGCTGAAGACGATCTCGGGATCCCGGCCGGCCTGCCTGCTAAAAACGCTGAAAACGGCAAGCAAAACGAGCAACAAGACGAGCCAGAGCGCAATATGCTTGGATGATTGACTCAACCAGATCCTCCCTCGGTCGAAAAACAGCAAAAGTCTAACACACGCGCCTAGTTAGATCAACATTTGTTATCTGTTTCCGTGCGCCACCGGACGCGCCGAAAAACGCGCGATTTCCACGGTGTTGCGCGTGATCCTGGCCCGGTCGCTTCGCCCGCACCCGGGAATCCAAAGGATCTCATCCGCGGAGACCAGGACGGGCATTGTGGCCCGCGCCGAAAGGGGCACCTTCTTTTCCATGAAGAGATCCTTGAGCTTTTTGTGCCCCGACATACCCAGGGGTTGAAAACGGTCGCCGCGACGATAATTGCGCACCCACAAGCGATCCGGCAGCAAAGCCGCGTCGAAAACCGCCGCCTCCAGGTCTTCGGGGAACGCCTCGGGGGTCTCCCGAAGGAGCTCGCTTTCGATCACCACGCCGGCCTCCGGAACGGCTAGGCTCTTCCCGAT
The DNA here is from genome assembly GCA_035574315.1 of Candidatus Zixiibacteriota bacterium. Lineage (NCBI taxonomy): Bacteria > Pseudomonadati > Candidatus Zixiibacteriota > Candidatus Zixiibacteriota bacterium. The sequence continues at coordinate 4,628 of DATLYW010000042.1, read as the reverse complement.
CTCGATCTCGTAAGCATAGCATGCCTGGCGCCGGCCCGCGCTTCTTTCCAGGGCGAGAGCCTCGTATTCCCGAACGACCTCCCAGCCGCCGGGAATCGCCGATCTCCCCTGCGGCCTTTCCCCGCCGATCACCGCGAGCGCCGCTTCCACATGATCATACCCGAGCCCGCGCAGGTGACCGCGTTTCTCCTCGATCCAGCAGCGCACGACGGCACGCTGCAGGGCGGGTGCCTGGGCTAGAAAAAGCTTGCGGTCGAGCCGGTCATCTATCCGGATTTCCTCGAGTCGCTTCCGCGCGAGCGCGGAGATCAGCCGCTCTTCGTCGCGCGCGATCTCGGCCTGCCGGCACAGCCGGGACGGAAGATCCAGGCCGAACCTCGTCTGCAGCTCGGGGATGAGATGGAGCCGAAGCCAGTTTCGAAGCAGCGTCGGGTCCTCGTTGGTCGCGTCCTTCCGGTAGGCCAATCCGCGCGCCTGGAGATAGCGGAGGATATCGGCCTTGGCGACTTCGAGAAGCGGTCGGATCACCTTCAAGGGCGCGCCTTCTCCGGCCGCCGAGCGGTCCAGGATCCGCACCGGAGCCATCCCCCCCAGCCCTCTCAGACCGGCGCCGCGCAGAAAGCGCATCAGGACCGTTTCCGCCTGGTCGTCCAGCGTGTGAGCCGTGGCCACGGCCGCGAGATTTCGCCGCCGTGCAACCTCGGCGAAAAAGCGGTACCGCTCTGCGCGCGCGAGCGCTTCGACGTTGCCTTTGCCGGCTCGCGATTTGAGCTCCGGCAGGTCGACGCTTCCGAGATGAAACGGCAGCTCGAGGCGGCGCGCGAGCCCTTCGACGAACGCCGCGTCCGCGGCCGACTCTTTCCCGCGCAGCCCGTGCTCCAGATGCGCCACCTCGAGGCCCAGCTCCAGCTCGGCTCGCAGCTCGTAGAGCAGCTGGAGGAGCGCCGTCGAGTCGGGGCCGCCCGAGACGGCGACCAGAATGCGCTCGCCCGGCGCCGCAAGCCGGTGCCGGCGGATCGTTTTCTTGACCTGTTCCGCGAGCATCACACGGGAGCTCGAAGAATTGTCCGCGGTTTATGCCGCCAAATCAAGAAGGTGGTCCGGCGCGGGAGCACCGGCGACGGCGGCGAAGCCTCCGGAACGAAGCTCCCGGGAACGTCCCGGCCGTCGGACTTCGGCCGCCGGCTGCGTCGAGCGGCGTTTTCGATCGTGCCGACGAACGGAAGCGTGTCAACCGGTGTGTCACCGCTCGCCGGGAGAAATCGCACGCTGGATAACGGCGCCGGCCGGTCCTCAGAGGGAGAGCTTCCCCGCGTAGCCCGTCATCTCCACGTACCCCCGGCCGCTCGCGATCTTGCCCCTGACCTTGCCGCGGATTTCCACCGCTCCTTCCCAGTAGGTCACTCTCGTGCTGCGGGCCGTGACCAGCTCCTGCTCTCGGAACAGAGGGGAAATCTCCAGCTCCATCTGCTCGGACGGAACCGTCACCCTCCACCTGATCGGGTAGGTGGCCCCGCTCTTCGGGCTCTTCCAGTGATCGAGTACCTCGATCCGGTATTCGCCGAGCGCGAGATGCCTCGTTCTCCCTTTCGCGTCCACCCGGGTGCCGCTGGAGTAAGGATCCGCGGAGCCGTCCTTGCGCCGGATGAGGTAGAGCATCAGCTCCGTCTGGTCGTCGAGCTGAATGCTGAACCAGTCCCAGCCCACCTGATTTTCGCCGAGCTGGTTGGTGCCGAACTCGTGGTCCATCCAGCTCTCCCCGGTGACCTTTTCCGTCCTGCCGTCGATCGTCAGCCGTCCCTCGGTCCGCATCCGCGTCAGCGAGTAATAGTGCGACGCGCGTCCCTCCCCCTCGCCCTTGCGGCTGAAGCCGTTCTCGCCGTGCAGGACGGGCGGCTTGAGCGGGACGAGCTTCAGCTCGAGCTTGGTCTCCCGATCGTCGACCTCGATCCGGTGCTCGGTCCCGCTCCCCTCGACCTTCCAGCTCTCGTTCCAGACGAAGTAGCGGTCGGTGGCGGCGCCGGCCTTGCCGCCGTAGCCGCGGTTGATGCGCTCGCGGAAGGAGAATTTTCTTTCCTGGACGTCCGACAGCGCGAAGTGGGCCATGTAGAGATCGGTGAACAAGACCGGATGATCCTTGCTCTCCACGCTCTGTCGGTCGCGCAGCCCGAAGCGAAAGAACGTCACCTGGTAGCCGTAGCGCCTGCCCGACTCGCCGCTCAAATGGCCCGTATAGTACCACCACTCGATCTTGAAATCGGGGTGGGAGGCGTGGTCCGCCGGCAGCGAGATCTTCCGGCCGGGAAGAGCCGGCCTGTAGGTGAAGGCCGCAGCCCCGAGAAAGCAGAACAGCAGGGCGGCAACGGCGAGCCGGGAAGGCGCGGAGAAGGCAGCCGGTCGCCGAAAAGCAGCCTCTCCCCTTTGCGTGTCCATGATTGCAGGAGGGTTTCCGCCGGTGATATACGGTATCCCCATGGACACCCAATACACGCGCGAAAAGCTGCTCACAACCCCGGCGGAGCTCAGCCGGAAGCTCGGGAGTCCCGGCCTTTGTCTGATCGACGTCCGGCCGGCGGAGCACTACGCTCAGGGTCATATCCCCGGCGCCGGCCATCTCGATCTCTACGGCTTGAGCCTGATCGACACCCGCGAAGCGCCGCTCAAAGCCTTCATGCACATGATCCACCATCTGCTCGAGATGCGGGGAGTGAGCGAGGACAAGGAAGTGGTCTTTTACGACGAGAACTCGGGCATGCGTGCCGCGCGCGGCGTCTGGTTCCTCGAGTACTTCGGCCACCCGAGCGGCCGGATGCTCGACGGCGGCATACGGGCGTGGCAAGCGGCCGGTCTCCCGACGACGCGGGACGCCTCTCCGCCCGTGCCCGCGACGTTCACGGTTTCCGAGCGGCGCGAGGTGCTCGCCACCGCCGACGAGGTGCTGCGCGCGCTGAGCGAGAAACGCGCCGCGATCCTCGACACCCGCAGTCGCGGCGAATACCTGGGAACGCACGTTCGCGCCGCGCGGGGAGGCGCCATTCCCGGGGCGGTCCATATCGAGTGGACGGAAAACATTGCGCCCGATGGGAGATTCAAGTCGAACGACGAGCTCAAGGCGATGTACGAGCGAGCGGGCATCACGCCGGAGAAAGAAGTCATCTCGTACTGCCAGGGCGGCTACCGTGCGGCGCACAGCTATGTGGCGCTGCGCCTGCTCGGTTTTCCGCGCGTCCGAAACTACATCGGCTCGTGGAAGGAATGGGGAGACCGGGAGGATCTGCCGATCGAGAAGCCCGCGGAGAAACGCTGACCAAGGTGAGACGGCTCTTGCGGATCGAAAGAGGGCCTTTCTGCACCGCGGTGCTCGTTTCGACTATGATCCAGTTCGCGCTTTCGGCACCCGCCGAAAGCGCCGCTCCCGCGATGGAAATCCGAAGCCCGGCTTTCAAGGACGGCGCCAACATTCCCCGACGCCACACGTGCGACGGAGCCGACGTTTCGCCCGCGATCCGCTGGTCCGGCGCCCCTGCGGGAACCAGAGCTTTTGCGTTGATCGTCGACGACCCCGACGCGCCTGCCGGAACCTGGGTGCACTGGGTGGTGTACGACCTGCCGCCGGAGACCGGAGAGCTCGGCGAAGCCCTGGCCGCCGTCGACACTCTCCCCAACGGCGCCAGGCAGGGAATCAACGACTTCAGGAAAGTAGGCTACGGCGGCCCCTGCCCGCCTCCCGGGCCGGCGCACCGTTATTTCTTTCGTCTCTACGCCCTGGACAAGCCGACCGGCCTCGGGCCTCGCGCCACGAGGCAGCAAGTGTTGAACGCGATCAAGGGGCACGTGCTGGCGGAAGCGACTCTCATGGGTCGCTACCAGCGCAAGTAGCCCGGGTCGGTTCGAGCGCTCGGAATGAACCGATTCCGAAACCGGGCCGGCAAGGCGGGGGACGATCCTGGAGCGGCGACGCGGGTCAGTCAGCAGCGTTTTTCGCAAGCGGCGCTCCGATCTCCCAGAGAAACAGCGTGCGGGTCTCGCCGCTGGAATCTCGGTATGTCTCGGTAATCTTGGGAAGCCAGTCGCCCATGTCGAAACGGTAGGAGACGACGCGGGAGCCGGGCCTGAGCCGTTTCATCAGCAGGGGCTTCAGCGCGTCGTTCGCTTCGCGGGAGAGATAAAGCGTAACCACGGTCGCACGGGAGAGATCCGCGCTCGTGAAATCCTGCTCGCGGATTTCGACCGCTTTCTCGATCTTTTCTCGCCGGACGTTTTCGCGCGCCAGCTTGACCAGGCCGGGGTCGGTTTCAAAGCAGACCGCCCGGGCGCCGAATCTCTTCACCGCCGCGATCGCCACCCTGCCGTCGCCGCACCCGAGATCGTAGAGCACGTCGCCCTTCCTCACCCGCGCCAGAGCGAGCATCCGCTCCACGATCTCGAGCGGAACGGGATCGAACGGCGCCAGCTCGCCCGACAAGCGCGTCCGTTCGGGCGGCGCGGGTGGAAGAAACGGCGGCGGCCGAAACGTCATGCCGGGGTCGAACTGCTCTACGATCACGGTCTCGCGAGCTCGCGGCAGATCGATGATGATCACGGAAGGCCGATGGAAGTCACGGCGGGGGCGTCCGCGAAACCGCCTG
>DATLYW010000041.1 GCA_035574315.1 Candidatus Zixiibacteriota bacterium | reverse complement strand
CGTAACGTTGTTGGTGGAGTGCAAGTCGATGGCACCGTAAAGTTTCATCTCGTCTCCTCCTTTGAGTTATGCGGGTTAGCTTTCATAGCCGAACCTTACAGCCTCTTGGAGGAGCCTTCTAGATGATTATCAAATCTTTACCTTTGACTTACGGAGCAACCAGGGGTCAGACTTTGACAACACGACTGTCTCGGGGAGGGGATTTCGTAGAAGCGCCGATGGTGTGCCGTCCCCGGGTGTTCGCCCCCGGGCTCCTCTACAACCGATCGTCCGCGGCAATCGACGCCACAAGACCTTTTTAAGCGAGATGGTGCTGCCCGACGACTGGATACTGAGAGAGAACGACCCGGCCCTCAAGGCGATGAGGGAGGCCGCGCGGCAGTTGGGACTCACCTTCGAGGCCGCAGAATAGCCCTGTCTTCTCGGAAGGAGATCGTGCGCCTGTTATCGCGTTTTCCTTCAGGAGGTGAATCTCCCAGCATGTGCGAAACCCTCGACATGAAGTGGCTGGTTTTCAGACCTTTGGAGGCGGCCCCCAATGCGGCTGTCGCTAGCCACGCTGGCTCAGGGCGCGAACGACGAGGGTCGAGCCGATCGCGAACAGGAGCACCAGCAGCACGCGGTTGAAGGTCCGCTGGTTGATCCGGTCCTGGGTTTTCAGGCCGGCGTAGAAGCCCAGCAGGATGAAACCGGTAACCGCGAGCGAGAGCGACATCGTCCTGACGTTGAAGAGATTCCAGGTCGATACCGCCGCCAGCTGGCTCAGCTTGGTGACCATGAAGATCGTGGCGATCGACTTGATGAACTCGTGCTTGGAGAGCCGAAGGCTGTAGAGGTAGATCGCCACGGCCGGGCCGGCGGCGTTGGTCAGGCCGTTCAGAAACCCCCCGGCGAGCCCGGCGGGCAGCGCGAGCTTTTTCTCCAGAGCCGGCGAAATGGCAAAGTCGAACTTGAGCCAGCTCGACGTCACGAAGAAAAGCACCATGAGCCCGAGACAGAAGTTGAGCGTCCAGAGAGGCAGCGCGACCAGCGCCCGGGTCCCCAGGAAAACGCCGGCGACGGTCGTGACGAAGAACCATCCAAAACGCCGCATCACCGCCGCCGGGAAGCCGCCGCGGAAGACCTGCGCGACGTCCATGACGATGTTGGGAATGATCAGGATCGTGATGGCGGTTCGGATGTCCAGCAACAAAGCCACCATCGGGGTCGCGATCAGCGGAAAGCCCATTCCCGAGGTCCCCTTGACGAAGGCCGCGAACAGGAGCGCGACCGCTACCGAGACGGTTGTGAAGTCGAGCGACACGAATCGATCCCTTGCGTTCTCGGGGCGCCTTTGCCGCGCCGTCCCATGAGATTTCTCCGACGCACCCCCGTCCGCACGTTCGTCCTCTATCCCCTGATCACCGCGGCGTGGGAGTTCGCTCTCCACCGGGGAAGCGTGACCGTCGACCCCGCTTACCTGCCGCTTATGCTTTGGGGTTATCTACAGTATCGCCTGTGCGGGCGCTACCGCGCCAGGCACGGAGGCGGCGGACCGGGTCTCGAAAACCCGCCGCAGCGGCTTGTCACGACCGGTCCTTACGCCTGCAGCCGAAACCCGATGTACCTCGGCCACCTCATTTATCTCTGCGGCGTGGCTCTTGTCCTGCGTTCGTGGTTCGGCGTCCTGATCATGCTCGGCGCCGCCGTATGGTTCCACGCGCGCATCCTGCAGGACGAAAAACGGCTGGCAAAGCAGCTCGGCGAGCCTTATCTCGAGTACCTTCGGTCCGTGAAGCGCTGGATTCCAGGCCTGTTCTAGCCGGTTCTCGAGTCCTGACCCTAGCGGAAACCGGAAGCCGGCAACCGGGAACTTTTATTCTCCCGGGTCTCCGCCCGCTTTCGATCGATACTAAATCTTCTGCCGCTGCCGCGCTTGCTTCTCCCCGGTCCGGAAACATTCGCCCCGGACCGCCAGGTCAGCCTCTTCCTCGTCTTCCCGGGTCCACGCGCCGAGGCTGTAGCCGTACCACGGCATCCGGGGCTTCAGCGGCGGCAGACCAAGCTCCTCCCACAACGCCTTCGCCTTTTCCATGTACTCCCGCTTCGGCAACGAAACCGGGGTGTAGGGCCAGGGTCTGACCGCGTTGATCAACAGCGCGCCGGTGGAAGCCATTCGCGCCTCGAGGCTCTCCCTCCCGGGCGGATGCGCCGACGGATCGAGACCCGGCGATTTCCCCCGGACGACCGCGACGTCTTCCTCGGGACGAACGTTGAAACAGATCGCCCAGTTGACCATCGCCGGATCGCGGATGTCGATGTCTTCGTCCACCGCCACGCAGATCTTGGCGTAGCTTCCCGTAAAGCCCGCCGAGGCGTTCAGAGCGCGCCAGGCGTCGGCCTTGGTGGCGTTGCGCATCTTGATCACGCAATAGGCCTGGCCGCTGCCGCTCACCTCGTCGTGCAGGGCGACGTCCAGCACCGCCGCGTTGCCGCTGTCGTGGCGGAGGAACTTGTAGAGAATCTTTTCCGTGCCGGTGTGCTTGATCTTGCTGCTCTCGCTCGGCGGGAACTGGCTCATGAGCGCGGTGTAGATGGCGTCGCGGCGGTGTGTGATGCAGGTGACCTCGAGGTACGGCGAGATCGTCCGGTGGCCCATGTACCCCGGATACTCGCCGAACGGCCCCTCGGGCTCGAGCGAGTCGGTGGGAATCGTGCCCTCGATGACGATCTCGGCGGTGGCCGGCACTTCGAGGTCGATCGTCTTGCAGCGCACGACCTCCACCGGCTCGCCGGCGAGACCTCCCGCGAGCCGGTACTCGTCGAAATCGTAAGGTATTTTCGCCGTCGCGGCGTAGGCGATGCTCGGGATGACGCCGATCGCGATCGCGGCCTCCAGCCGCTTTCCCATCGCCTTGCACTTGCGCCAGTGCTGCCCCATGTGCTGTGACGTGAACAGCCCTCCGACCCGGTCCGGCGCCTTGATCTGGCCGCGGTAGTTGCCGATGTTGTAAATGCCCGTCTCGGGGTCCTTCGTGATCCAGTTCGCCGACGTGAGATACGGCGCGTTGTCGAAGCCGGGCGTCGAGATCGGCACCGGGAGCATGTCGAGACCGTACCCGCTCGACAGCTCGGCGCCTTGCCGGACCACCTCCTGCGCCGGGCCGCTTGCCACCCGCACCGGATCGATCGGGTTCATTTGCGCCCGGGTCCACCGCTCGTGAATCTCCTCGGGGCGGCACATCATGCCGATGCCGTAGATCTCCGTGGTGGCGGCCAGCGTGCCGACCGAGACGGGCATGGAAAACCGCCGCCCCTTGGCGTCGACAACCTTCTCGAAAAGGAAAGCCTTGCGGTCGGCTTCCTCGAGCCCGCGAAATTGCCAGCGCACCAGCGGCATCAGCTCCGTGTCCTTGTCGATCTCCCGGTGGATGCGCACGAGCTTGTCGCGTTCTTCGAGCGCTCTCAGATGATCGCGAAAATCCCGATAGTAGCGCCGGCCGCTCATCGATCAGCCCTCGTACCCTGCCATCTATCATCCGCGAAGCGGCCGTTGTCAAGCAACGCTGCGCCGCAGCCGACGGAGCTTGTCAACCGGCCGCCGCTGGGATAGATATCCGAGACGAGCCGGCCGCGAAGACCGGAGCGCGCGGCCGGGCGTGGGAACGATGGCAAACATCGGCTTTGTCGGCCTCGGGGTCATGGGCAGCCGGATGGTTCACCGCCTGCTCAAGGCGGGCCACGCCGTGACCGGTTACAACCGGACCGCGGAAAAGGCGCGCTGGCTCCTCGATGCGGGAATGAAATGGGCCAGCACTCCCCGCGCCGCCGCGGAGGCCGGGGAGTTCGTCTTCAGCATGGTCACGGGCACCGAGGCCCTGAAGGCGGTCACCGGCGGCCCCGACGGGATCCTCGCGGGAATCTCTCCCGGCAAGCTCTACATCGACATGAGCACGGTCAGTCCCGCGGCCAGCCGCGAGCTGGCGGCCGAGGTCGCGCGGCGGGGCGGCCGCATGCTGGATGCGCCCGTCTCCGGGAGCGTTGCCACGCTCGAACAGGGAAACCTCTCGATCATGGTCGGCGGCGACGCCGAAGCCTTTGCCGCGGCGCTGCCGATCCTGCAGGCCATCGGCCCCAAGGTGACGCACGTCGGCGCCAACGGCCTTGCCGTCTCGATGAAGATCGCGACCAACCTCAGCCTGGCGGTACAGATGCTCGCCTTCAGCGAAGGCGTGCTGCTCGCGGAAAAAAGCGGGATCGACCGGGCGACCGCGCTCGAAGTCCTGCTCAACAGCGTGATCGCCTCGCCGATGGTGAAGTACCGCGGCCCGTTCGTTCTCAAGATGCCGGAGGAGGCCTGGTTCGACGTCAACATGATGCAGAAGGATCTGCTGCTCGCGCTGGAACTGGGCAGGCAGCTCGATGTGCCGCTGCCGACGACCGCGGTGACCAACGAGATGCTGACGGCCGCCCGCGGGATGGGACTTGCGGACAGGGACTTTGCGGTGCTCTTCGAGGTCCTGGCACGCATGGCGGGGAAGAGATAACCTGTTATGTTTTGTCCCGGAGCCCGGGCTATTCCAGCCGGCACGCCGGACCCGGACGCGAGACCCTGTAGATGGCTCACCGGAAAACGAAATCCCGGACCGCAAAATCGTCGGGGCCCGCTCGCGATGAGCGCTGGCTTCGGTTCTACCGCCAGATGCTCACGATTCGCCTCTTCGAAGAAGAGGTGAACCGGCTCTACCAGAGCGGCAAGATGCCGGGGCTGGCCCATCTCTACAGCGGGCAGGAGGCGGTCGCGGTGGGCGTCTGCGAGGCTTTGAGGCGCGACGACTACATCACCAGCACGCACCGCGGCCACGGCCATTGCCTCGCCAAGGGCGCGAGTTTGGAGCGCATGTTCGCCGAGCTGCTCGGCAAGGCGCCCGGCTACTGCAGCGGCAAGGGAGGCTCGATGCACATCGCCGACGCCGAGACGGGAAACCTCGGTGCCAACGCCATCGTCGGGGGCAGCGCCGGCATTGCAACCGGCGCCGCCTTGAGCGCCAAGATGACCGGCAGCGGCCGCGTCGCGGTCTGTTTCTTCGGCGAGGGCGCGCTGGGGCAGGGGCTGCTGTACGAATGCATGAACATGGCGTCGTTGTGGAAGCTTCCGGTCGTCTACGTCTGCGAGAACAACCTCTACAACGAATACACCCGGTTCCAGGAAACGACGGCGGGGGAGATCGCGGCGCGCCCCGCGGCCTTTGCGGTCCCCTGCGAGGCGGTGGACGGCCAGGACGTGATCGCCGTTCACCGGACCAGTCAGCGCCTGGTGGAGCGCGCCCGCGCCGGGGAAGGACCGGCCTTCATGCTCTGCAACACTTACCGCTTTTACGGCCATCACGTCGGCGACGTCGACCGCGGTTACTACCGCTCCAGGGAAGAGGAGCAACGGTGGAGGGAGGGGCGAGATCCGATCAAGTTGCTCGCCGCGCGCCTGCTCGGCTCGAGGCTTGCCGACGGCCGTCTGCTCGATCAAATCGAAGACGAGGTAAGACGCCAGATCGCCGGCGGAGTTGACTTCGCCTTCGCCGCTCCGTATCCGGATCCGTCCGAGGTCGAGCGGCACGTCTACGCATAGCACCGCTGAACCGGCAGCCCGCTGATTGTCCTATGAGTGCCACGGCCACACGAGAGAGCGCGCCCCGCGAGCTGACCTTCGCCCAGGCCGTCCGGGAAGCTCTGGCCGAGGAGATGCGGCGCGACCCCCGGGTCTTCATCATCGGCGAGGACGTCGCCGAAGCCGGAACCCCGTTCAAGGTCCTTTCGGGGCTCGCGGCCGAATTCGGCACGGGACGCGTCATCGATTCCCCGATTTCGGAGGCAGGCATCACGGGCATAGCCGTCGGCGCGGCGATGACCGGCATGCGCCCGGTGGTCGACATCATGTTCGGCGACTTTCTCACGCTCGCCATGGATCAGATCGTCAACCAGGCCGCAAAGATCCACTACATGTCGGGCGGCAAGCTCAAGGTGCCGATGGTGGTGCGCACCACGCTCGGCGCCACGCGCCGCTCCGCCGCGCAGCACAGCCAGAGCCTGCATGCCTGGGTAAGTCACATTCCGGGCCTCAAGGTGGCCCTGCCCGCCACCCCCTACGACGCCAAGGGGCTCCTCAAGAGCGCGATCCGCGACGACAATCCCGTGGTCTTTTTCGAAGACAAGATGATGTATCAGCTCAAGGGGCCGGTGCCCGAGGGGGAATACACGATCCCTTTCGGAGTAGCCGACGTCAAGCGCCTCGGCACGGATATCTCGATCGTCGCAACCAGCAGCATGGTGCAGGTCGCGCTCGCGGCGGCGGAGCGCCTCGCGCCGATGGGCATCGAGGCGGAGGTGGTCGACGTGAGAACGACCGTACCGCTGGACAAGGATACCCTGATCGCCTCGGTCAAAAAGACCGGGCGGGCGCTGGTTCTCGACGAGGGCTACCGGCGCTACGGCGTCACCGCCGAAATCGCCTCGCTGCTCGTCGACGAGGCGTTCTATCACCTCGATGCGCCGGTGAAACGGCTGGGCGCAATGGACGTTCCCGTGCCATTTTCGCCCGTGCTCGAGGACCGGACGGTACCGACACCCGAGATCGTCGTGGAGACGGCCAAGAATTTATGCGGAAGATCGTAGTTTTCGGCCTGGAGTCCAGCGTCGTCCTTCGGGTTGAAACGCCGGGAGTCGGGACACTGGACCCTCGAAGGGAGGTCCTATGGGGCTCAAGACCTATGGCTTGATGGGGATCGACTGGGAAGCCCGGGTCGATTTCGACCGGCTCCGCCGCGAGCGGCTCGCCCGGGTGAAAAAAGCCCTCGGTGCCTCGGAGATGGGCGCGCTTCTCTGCTTCGATATGAACAACATCCGGTACATTACGGCCACGCACATCGGCACCTGGGCGATGGACAAGCTGGTCCGCTTTTCGCTCCTGCCGCAGAACGATGAGCCGATCATGTGGGACTTCGGCTCCGCCGCGCGCCACCACCAGATTTACTGCCCGTGGCTGGCCGAACGCTCGCGCGCCGGGATCTCCACGCTGCGCGGTGCGACCCACCCCGAGGCGGGGCTGGCGCGCGACGTGGCCAGAAAGATCAAGGCCGAGCTGGAGATGCGCAAGCTGGAAAAGGAGCCGCTTGGCGTGGATGTGATCGAGCTGCCGGTGCTTTTTGCCCTGCAGGCCGAAGGGCTCAAGGTGGTCGACTGCCAGCAGCTCATGCACGAGGTGCGAAAGATCAAGACCCAGGACGAGATCACGCTCCTCAACACCGCCTGCATGATGGTCGACGCGGCTTACGAGGAGCTCTACCGCTTCATGCGGCCGGGGGTGCGCGAGAACGAGTGCGTCGGACTGGTAAGCCGCGTTCTTTACGATCTCGGCTCGGAGCATGTCGAGGGGGTGAACGCCATCTCCGGCGAGCGCTGCAGCCCGCATCCTCACGTCTACACCGATCGCGTGCTCAGGCCCGGCGACCCGGCCTTCTTCGACATCCTCCACAGCTACAACGGGTACCGGACCTGCTACTACCGCACCTTCGCTGTCGGCAGCGCCTCGCCGGCCATGGTCGACGCCTACAAGCGCTGCCGCGACTACATGGACGCGGCGATCAGCATCGTCAAGCCCGGCATCACCACTGCCGACGTCGTCAAGCTGTGGCCCAGGGCTCAGGAGTTCGGTTTTGCCGACGAGGAGGCGGCCTTTGCGCTGCAATACGGCCACGGCGTAGGGCTCTCGATCTGGGAAAAGCCGATCTTCAGCCGCCTCGTTTCGCTCGACCACCCGGAAACCATCGAGGAAGGAATGGTCTTTGCGCTGGAGACCTACTGGCCGGCGAGCGACGGCTGGTCGGCGGCGAGGCTCGAAGAGGAGGTCGTGGTGACGAAGGACGGCTGCGAGGTCATCACCCGATTCCCCGCGGAAAAGCTGCTGGTTGCCGGCACCCGGTATTTCACGGCGGCGGGGCCGCTGCCGGAGACGCGCGAAACCCAGTCGAACCTCAACAACCCCGGCTCCCTCGAGCGGGTCGGTGGAGCTCGGCCAAAGCCGTAGCAGCAAATCATTACCGGAGCCAGATCGTTTTATGCCAACCGACGTGATCATGCCGGCGCTCGGTGTCGCCCAGGAGAAAGGTACCCTGATCCGGTGGCTCAAAGCCCAAGGCCAGACGGTTACCAAGGGCGAGCCGCTGATGGAGATCGAAACCGACAAAGCGACCGTCGAGATCGAAGCCCCCGCAAGCGGAATCCTCGCCAGCGTCACCGCCTCGCCCGGCGACGAGGTGCCGGTCGGAAGCAAGATCGCCGCGATCGTCGCGCCCGGGGAATCGGTCGCCGAGACGGGCTCGCCGCCTCCCCCGCGCCCTCCCCTGAAGGAGGAGGGGAGAGCTCTTTCAGGGCCGCCGTCTCCCGAGCCCGCCGTACCCGCCGGGCGCGCCGGCGCCAAGACGCTGGCTTCGCCCGCCGCGAGGAGAATCGCGCGGGAGCGGGGCATCGATCTCGCCGAGATCCGCGGCAGCGGCCCCGGCGGAGCGGTCGTGGCAAGGGACCTCGAACGGTGGGAAAAAGCCGCGCAGCCGACCGCCCCGATCCGCCGGGCGGTTCCGCTGACCCCGATGCGGCGGATCATCGCGGAGCGCATGGCGCAGAGCAAGCGAACCGCGCCCCATTTCTACCTGACGATGGACGTCGACATGACGGAGATCGTCCGCCAGAGGACCCTCGCCCGACGGGCCGGCGCACCAGGCGGCCCCTCGATCAACGACTACGTGCTCGCCGCCTGCGCCCGGGCGCTACGGGAGTTTCCCGCCCTCAACGCCAGTTTTACCGAGCGCGGCGTGGAAATCTTCTCGTGCGTCAATATCGGGCTCGCCGTCGCCCTGGAGGACGGTCTGGTGGTGCCGGTCATCCGCGACGCAGACCGTCTTTCATTGCAGGATCTCTCGAAGCAGAGCCGGGAGCTCGCCGAAAAGGCGCAAAGCAAGAAGCTGCTTCCCGCCGACTGCGAGGGCGGGACCTTCACGGTTTCCAATCTCGGAATGTTCGGCGTCGACAGCTTCACCGCGATCATCAACCCGCCGCAGTGTGCGATCCTGGCGACCGGGCGCGTGGCGCGGCGTCCCGTAGCCGACGGGGAAGCGGTGGTCGTCCGCGACGTGATGACCATGAGCCTCTCGGCGGATCATCGCGCGGTCGACGGTGCAACAGCCGCTAAATTCCTCGGATGTGTCAAGCGGCTCCTGGAAGATGGCTTGAAAGAGGTTTCGGCGTTTCCAACCGGGTCGGATCACGAGGAGGAGGTAAACCGATGAAAAGCACACTACACGGCGGTTTCGTTCGAGTCGCTCTGGGCGCGGTTCAGGCCCTTTTCCTGTTCTTTTTCGCCGACTCCGCCGGGGCTCAAAAGGTGGAGCGCATTACGTTCGTCGGCGGCCCGCCGGCGGGCGTCTTCGGCATCTTCGCGACGGGCATCGGCACCCACCTTTCGAAGACCGTCCCCAACCTCGATGTGTCGGTGACCGCAACCGGCGGCTCCGTGGAGAACATCCGCCGCGTAAACGGCGGGGAAGCGGACATGGGCCTTTCATTTTCTTCCGATCTCCACGAAGCCTATTTCGGCCAGGCGCAGTTCAAGGGAAAAGCCCTCACGAACCCGCGCGCCGTCGGTCTGGTCTTCTTCGGCGTCGCTCATGCCATCACCTTCGCCGACAGCGGCATTCGCACCGTCGAAGACCTCGTCGGCAAGCGCGTCGCCGTCGGCACTCCCGGATCGGGGACCTTCGCCAGCGCGGAGCGCGTCTTTCGCGCCGTGGGAATCTGGGAAAAGATCAACCGCATCCCGCTTCTCGGCGCGCAGGCCGGTGAGGCGATGGCCGACGGCAAAGCCGACGCTTTCTTCTGGACCGGTCCCGAGCCCGACCGCGTGACCACCGAGGCGGCGACGAAAAAGCCGGTGCGGGCAATCGACATCTACACGCCCGTCAGCAAAACCGACTTTTTCAAGCAGTACCCCTATTTCGCTCGCTACGTCTTCCCGGCGAACTCGTATCGCGGCATCACCGAGGACACCCCTACGGTGGGGATCCCCGTCATCTGGTACGTGAACCGCAACCTGGCGCCGTCCCTGGTGCAAAAAATGGTCGCGGCCGCATATGACAAAGAGGGCCACGCCCATATGTTGAAGGTGCACGCCGGAGCGCGCGACATGGTGCCGCAAAAGGCGCTGCAGGGCGTGACGGTCCCGCTCCACAAAGGAGCCGAGGATCACTGGCGCGCTGCGGGGATCCAGATCCCGGACAGCCTCCGCTCCAGGTAGCGGCGGGGAAGAAGAGATGTCCGAGCCGGCCCG